>NZ_CP182486.1:2632500-2882437 GCF_052327305.1 Sphingobium sp. CR28
ATGTGCAGATCGACCGCGCACCACCGGCTCAAAGCCAATCGCAACAACAGTGAAGACCGGCCAGACCGGCTTCGTCCCGAGCGGAGGGGAGCAGATGACCTATTGCGTTGCCGTGAGAGTGGATGCCGGACTGGTGATGCTGTCCGACACCCGCACCAACGCGGGCGTCGACAATATTGCGCGTTTCCGCAAAACGTTCACTTACGAAAATCCGGGTGAGCGCGCGATCGCGCTTATGACTTCGGGCAATCTCTCGGTGACGCAGGAAGTGAAGACGACACTGTCCCGCGCGATAAAGGAAAGCGAAGAGAATCCGGAAATCCAGACACTGCTCAATTGCCGCACGATGCACGATGCCGTGATGTTGGTGGGAGACGCCATGCGCAAGGTGAGGACGCGCATGCGGCAAGGCATGACATCCGCCGAACCAAGCATGTCCGCCAGCATTCTCGTCGCGGGTCAGCGCAAGGGCGGCAAGCAGCGGCTCTACATGGTCTATTCGGAAGGGAACTTCATCGAGGCCACGGCCGACACGCCGTTCTTCCAGATTGGCGAGCATAAATATGGCAAGCCGATCCTCGACCGGATCATCCGCCCGGAGACCAGCCTCAGCGATGCCGCCAAGGCGGTCTGCGTCTCGATGGACTCCACGCTGCGCTCAAACCTTTCGGTCGGTATGCCGCTCGACCTCACCATATTGCCAAGCGATGCGTGCGCGTTCAGCGTTCGCCGGCGCATTGAGCCGACTGATCCTGAGTTCGCGCGCATCTCCATGCAGTGGGGCATCGTGCTTCAGCAGGGCTTCGACTCGCTGCCATCCGTCATCGACTAGAATTGAGCCGAAAGGTGCGGGGGCGATCCCTCGCATCGCCGCTTGCCTCGAGCGATACGCATCCTATGTGGTGCGGTAACAGATTCACTGAAAGTATCGTCTCCATGACTGCCACTCACAGCGCGCGCATGATCATCCTCGGTTCAGGCCCTGCCGGCCTTTCCGCCGCTATTTATGCGGCGCGCGCCGGCATGGCGCCGATCGTGGTGCAGGGCATCCAGCCGGGCGGTCAGCTCACCATCACCACGGACGTGGAAAATTATCCCGGCTTTCGTGACGTGATCCAGGGGCCATGGCTGATGGAGCAGATGCAGGCGCAGGCCGAGCATGTCGGTGCGCAGATGATGTACGATCAGATCGTCGAGGTCGATCTCTCGCAGCGCCCCTTCCGCCTGATCGGCGACGGCGGCACCGTCTATTCGGGCGACACGCTGGTGATCGCGACCGGGGCGCAGGCGAAGTGGCTCGGGCTGGAAAGCGAAATGCTGCTTCAGGGCAAAGGCGTCTCTGCCTGCGCGACTTGCGATGGTTTCTTCTATCGCGGCAAGAAGGTTGTCGTCATCGGCGGCGGCAATACCGCGGTGGAGGAAGCGCTCTACCTCACCAATCACAGCCACGATGTGACGCTCATCCATCGACGGGACAGCTTGCGCGCGGAGAGGATCCTGCAGGATCGGCTCTTCGCGCATCCGCGCATCAAGGTGCTGTGGAACAAGGGCGTCAAGCGCTTCGTGGGCGGTGGAAACCCTGAGGGTCTGGTCGGCGTCGACCTGATCGATACGGTGACGGGCGAAGAGAGCCACGAACCGGCGGATGGCGGTTTCGTCGCGATCGGCCACAAGCCCGCGACCGAATTGTTCGAGGGCATTCTGCCGCTCGACGAGGGCTATGTCGTCGTCGAGAAGGGGACGACGCACACCAGCATTCCCGGCGTTTTCGCGGCGGGTGACGTGACCGACAAGATCTATCGTCAGGCCGTGACCGCCGCGGGCATGGGCTGCATGGCGGCGCTCGATGCCGAGCGGTTTCTTGCCGAGGCGGATTTCGAGGCGCGCGTCGACGCCTGACGGTGTGGGTGGGGCTCAGGCCCGCGTCTTGGCGCGCAGATAAGTCAGCAGACTTCCGAACGTCTCGAAGATTTCCGCATCGATCTCGTCATCCTCGATAAGGATGCCGAGTCGATCCTCCAGATCGGTAAGGAGCGTGGCAACGGCCATTGAGTCGAGTTCGGGAAGTGCACCGAAGAGTGCCGTGTCCGGGCCGAACGCGCTGACCTGCGCACGATCGACGCCGAGAACCTCGATGAGGCTCTCGCGAAGAGCTGTTTCGGCGTTGGCGGAACTCTGGATTGGCTTTTCGCCGGTCTGCACGGCTCACCTCGCTTACGAGATCATATAAGTTTGCCGAGCGTTCGGCTGGCGCTCCTCTAGGGCGGCGAGGGGGCGAGGGGAAGCGCTTTCCCACGGGAGATGCGTGTGCATCGATCTCCGTTCTACTTGCATCGGCCGTCCGGGTGATAAGACGGCAAGGTGATTCTGCCACTCGATCATTTGCCTGGCCTTGGCCATCCTGATGCGCCCGCGCTGCTGCTGCGAGACCGGACCGTGACATTCGCGGAGCTGGAGGCGATGACCGGGCGCCTGGCAAGGTGGCTTAGTGCGCGCGATCTGCCAGAAGGGAGCCGCATCGCCGCGTGGTTGCCCAAGGGGCTGGTCGCTGCCGTCCTGCCGCTGAGCGTGGCGCGGGCGGGGCATGTCTATGTGCCGATCAATCCGCTGCTGAAGCCGGGGCAGGTCCGGCATATCGTTTCTGACGCGGAGGCGGCGATGCTGATTTCGCAGCCTGCCCGGCTCGCTGGGCTGGGGCAAGCGGACCTGCTGCACGATTGGGAGGCGCACGAGGACGGGGCGATCCTGGCGATACTCGACGACAAAGAGGCGGCTCGCGCGGAACCTTCGGAAGGGTCGCCCGATGCGCTTTGCGAAATCCTCTACACGTCCGGTTCCACGGGCCGGCCCAAGGGCGTGATGCTCTCCCACGCGAACCTCATGATCGGGGCGCGATCCGTGGCGACATATCTCGACCTGAAACGGGACGACCGCACGCTAGCTGTGCTGCCGCTGAGCTTCGATTACGGCCAGAACCAGCTTTTTTCGACCTGGTGGGCTGGCGCAGCGGTCGCGCCGATGGACTATCTCACCCCGCGCGATGTGGTGAAGGCATGTTTGCGATGGGACATCACGACGCTGGCGGGTGTGCCGCCGCTATGGGTGCAACTGGTGGAGGCGCAATGGCCTGGTGAGGCAACCACGGCGCTGCGGCGCATAACCAATAGCGGGGGAGCACTCAGCCGTAAGTTGGTCGCCCGGCTCCGGGAGACATTTCCGGATGTGGACATCTACGCCATGTACGGCCTGACCGAGGCATTTCGATCGACCTATCTGCCGCCCGCTTTGCTCGACGATCATCCCACAAGCATGGGACGGGCGATCCCCGATGCGGAAATCCTCGTCGTGCGGCCAGACGGGAGCAATACGGCGGATGGAGAGGCTGGCGAACTCGTCCACTGCGGGCCGCTGGTGGCGAGGGGATATTGGCGGGATGAAGAACGCACAGCCGGGCGGTTTCGTCCCGCGCCGCTCGCATCGACCTCTGGCGGCATTGCGGTCTGGTCGGGCGATACCGTGGTTCGGGACGCCGATGGCCTGCTCTATTTCGTAGGGCGGGACGACGCGATGATCAAAAGCGCAGGGAACCGCGTTAGCCCCACGGAGATCGAGGAAGCGGCGCTCGCCGTTCCGGATGTTGCCGAAGCAATGGCCTTTGGCCGGGAAGACGAACGGCTGGGACAGTCGATTATCCTCGCCCTCCGCCCGAATATGTCCGCCGGAGCCGATCTGGAGCAAAAAGTTGCGGCCGCGCTGAAGGAGGCGCTCCCCACCTTCATGCAGCCAGCCGAGATCCGGATCATGGACCACTTCCCCCGCAACGCGAACGGCAAGCTCGACCGGGCGGCGATCATCCGCGAGACAGTGGAGACCCAGCCATGACCACGGATGGGATCAAAGCGAAACCGATGGGCCCCATCCCTCCGGGCTTTGCGAGCGAGGAAGGGATGCTGCTGATCGGCGGCGTTGGCGTGGGCGCACTTGCGCATGAGGCCGGGGGAACGCCGTTCTTCGCCTATGATGCCGGACTGATCGACGCCCGGCTGGCCGCCCTGCGTGCGGCTATGCCGGATGCGCTGGACATCCACTATGCGATCAAGGCGAACCCCTTCGCGCCGTTGCTGGCACATATGGCCGGGCGTGTGGATGGCTTCGACATTGCGTCAGGCGGCGAAATGGAGATGGCGCTGGCCGCAGGGATGGCCGCGGACAGGATCAGTTTCGCGGGGCCGGGCAAACGCGACGCCGAACTTGAAGGCGCAATCAGGGCTGCCGTCACGCTCAATGTGGAAAGCGAAGGCGAGGCGGAGCGGGCGCTGGCAATTGCAAATCGCCTTGGCAAGGCGCCGAGGCTGGCGGTGCGCGTCAATCCGGACTTCGATCTCAAGGGTTCCGGCATGCACATGGGCGGGCGGGCCAGTCCATTTGGCGTGGATGCGGACAGGGCAGCGCCGCTCGCCAGCCGGCTGATCGACGCCGGTGCGATCTGGCGGGGCTGGCATATTTTTGCGGGCAGTCAGGCGCTGGACAGTGAAGCAATCATCGCTGCGCAGGATGCCACGGTGGCGCTGGCCGAACGACTGACGGAGGCCGTCGGCGCATCGCCGCCGCTCGTCAATCTGGGCGGCGGGCTGGGTGTCCCCTATTTTCCGGGGGACGAACCGGTCGATCTTCCCAATATCGGTGCTGCACTGGCGGAGCGGCTGGAGCGGCGTTCGGCATCCCTCAAGGACTG
Source organism: Sphingobium sp. CR28 (assembly GCF_052327305.1). Taxonomy (GTDB): domain Bacteria; phylum Pseudomonadota; class Alphaproteobacteria; order Sphingomonadales; family Sphingomonadaceae; genus Sphingobium. Next base: position 2,637,236 of record NZ_CP182486.1, read on the forward strand.
CCGCTTCGCGATAGAGCTTGGGCGCTATCTCGTCGCGGAAGCAGGAGTCTATCTCACTCGTCTCGTTGATGTGAAGCAGAGCCGCGGGGAGCGGTTTGCGATCGTGGACGGCGGCTTGCATCATCAGCTTGCGGCATCCGGGAATTTTGGAACGGTGGTGCGCCGTAACTATCCTCTCGCGATCGCCAACCGTATCGGCGAGCCCCTCTCGCCCGAGCCTGTGACGATCGTCGGTTGCCTTTGCACCCCGCTCGATCGTCTGGGCGACAGGCTGGCTCTGCCGGAGGTCGCAGTGGGCGATCTCGTCGCCATTTTTCTGGCGGGCGCCTATGGGGCCTCAGCGAGCCCGGAGCGATTTTTGGGCCATGAGCAAGCTCCGGAACTCCTTGTGCGTATGGACGAAGCGTGATGGCGTCCACGGCGCGTATCGGCTCCTGTCGGTTGGACAAGCCGGACCTGTCTGATAGCGTTCGCGCCGTCGTCGCCTGTCACCGGTCCCGGAGACCCGACCAGAATGTATGATCGATACTATAATTTTGCTGGTCGGCCCTTTCAGCTCACGCCGGACCCGCGTTTCTATTTTGAGAGCCTCACGCATCGCAAGGCGATGTCCTATCTCGGCTATGGTCTGGCCCAAGGCGAGGGCTTCATTATCGTCACGGGAGATGTGGGCGCGGGAAAGACGACGCTGGTCGGCCACCTCATGGCGACAATCGATCCGCAGCGCCTTACGGCCGTCAAGGTTGTCCCAACACAGGTGGACGGAGAGAATATGCTGCGCCTTACCGCGCAGTCGCTTGGCATAGTGACGGACCAAGCCGAGAAGGCGCATCTACTAAGCCGCATCGAAGCTTTTCTCCATCAGCAAGCGCGGGCAGGGCGCCGCACGCTTCTCATTGTCGATGAAGCTCAGAGTCTAGGTCATGAAGCGCTGGAAGAGCTGCGGGTGCTCAGTAATTTCCATCTCGGGGGGCAGGCGCTGCTGCAGATTTTTCTGCTCGGCCAGCCCGAGTTCCGGGACACGATTGCCGGGGTCGAAGGGCTCGAGCAAATCCGCCAGCGGGTCATCGCCACCCATCATCTCGACCCGATGCGGGAGGATGAAGTCGGAGCCTATATCGAGCATCGGCTGAAGGTCGTAGGCTGGACAGGAAACCCACGCTTTACGCCGGGTGCATATGCGCTGCTCGCGCGATCGAGCGGCGGGTTGCCGAGGCGACTCAATGCGCTGGTGAGCCGCGTGCTCCTGCTTGGCGCTATCGACCATCTTGAGCTCATCGACGAGCGCCTTGTGGAGACGGTGATCGCCGATCCAGGCAGCGATGGGCCAGATGCAAGATCGGGGAACATCATAGCGACCGTTCAGGACAATTTACCGGATGGAGAAGCCGCGATCGCGGAGGTGCGAGCCGTGCGACACGATGTGCAGGCGCTCAACGGGACGAATGGCGAGCAGGAAGGCAACGCGCGGGATATGGCTCCGGTGCTTGCGCGCATCGAAGCGCGCCTGGCGCGGGTCGAGGCGCGCATTGAGGAGCAGGACGAGGTGCTTCGCCGGGTTCTCGCTCGTCTGGTCGAATGGGCGGAGCGGGACGATGGCCAGGGGCCATTGCCCAACCGCGCTGCCTGAGACGCGGCACCCTTACGGTTCGCCTACACCGGCGAGCGGAAAGCAGGCTGACCATCGCCTCGTGATCGACTAGGGCTTTTGTCATGAGCGGCATCGCGGGCATTTTTCACGTGCAGACGGCCAAGCCCGTCGACGAGGCGCGGGTGCGCGCTATGCTCGGCGTGATGGCCCATCGCGGGCCGGACGGCACGGGGCTGTGGTCTGCGCCCGGCATCGGGTTGGGGCATGTGCGCCTTTCCGTCATAGACGCGGGCGGCGGCGCGCGACCAATGGCGACGGCTGACGGCCAGATCGTCGTGACTTGTGATGGCGAGATTTACAATGTCGCGCCCCTGCGCGCCGAGCTGGAAGCGCTGGGCCATCGCTTCCGCACCAGCAGCGATACCGAAGTGATCCTCCATGGATGGCGGCAATGGGGCGAGGCATGTGTCGAGCGGTTTGAGGGCATCTTTGCGTTCGCGCTGCACGACAGCGCCACTCACTCGCTGTTCCTCGCGCGGGACAGGTTTGGCGTAAAGCCGCTGCACTACGCCATGCTGGCCGACGGGAGCCTCATCTTCGCGTCCGAGCTCAAAGGCCTGCTTGCGCACCCTGCCATGCGCCGCCTACCCAATCTCGCGGCGATCGAGGACTATCTCGCTTATGGCTATGTGCCCGACGACACATGTGTCGTGAACGGCGTGGCCAAGCTGCCGGCGGGACATTTGATGCGGCTGGTGCGCGGCAAGTCGATGCCATCCTCGCGCCCCTATTGGGATATCAGCTTTGCGGACCGGACGAAAGCGAAGCCCGCCGCGCTGGAGGAGGAGCTGACAGCGCTGCTGCGCGGCGCCGTGCGGGCTCGAATGGTCGCGGACGCGCCCGTCGGCGCTCTCCTTTCCGGCGGGGTGGACAGCTCAGCGGTGGTGGCGCTTATGGCCGAGACGGGCCGAAGTGCGGTGAAAACCTGCACGATCGGCTTCGATATGCCCGCGCTGGACGAGACGCCTTATGCCGAGCGCATCGCAAGGCGTTTCGGAACGGCGCATCACAGCCGTGTTTCTACCGAAGAATTCGGCCTGATCGACCGACTGGCAGATCATCTCGACGAGCCGTTTGCGGACGCCTCCGCGCTGCCCACCTATCAGGCGGCTGCGCTTGCTCGCGAAGTTATGACAGTCGCGCTCTCGGGCGACGGCGCGGACGAAGTCTTTGCGGGTCATCGCCGTCACCTGCTCCAGCACCGTGAGGAGCGGAATCGCGCGTGGTTGCCGTCGGCTATCCGCCGATCGATGCTCGGTCCGCTGGGGCGCCTCTATCCAGCTGCCGATTTGGCGCCGCGTCCGCTGCGCATGAGGGAGCGGCTACTCGGTCTCGCGCGGGACGGCGCGGAGGCTTATGCGGAGAGGAGCTGCGTGACGTCCGCTGCGGTTCGTGCGGTGCTTTGGAATGATCATGGCCGCGCTGCCTTTTCGGGCCACCGCCCGGAGGATCGCTATGTGAAGGCAATGGCGAATGCACCGGCCCGGAGCTCCATCGACCGAGCCCAATATGCCGACATCAAGCTGTGCCTGCCGGGCAGCACGCTCACCAGACTGGACCGGATCGGTGCGGCGGTCGGCTTGCAGATGCGTGAGCCGATGCTCGACCATCGCCTCGCCGAATTCGCGGCGCGGCTGCCGGTGTCCATGCGTCTCCACGGCGCCACGGGCAAATATCTACTGAAGAAGGCAATGGAGCCAATGCTCCCCGCCGATGTCCTCTATCGTCCGCAGAGGGGCTGGGAGATGCCGGTCAGTCAGTGGTTCCGCGGCGGCCTAGCGAACGAGGCGCGCGCGGTTGCCGGCGGGTCGGCGCTGGCGCGCACGGACTGGTTCGACATGAAGCGGATTGCCCGACTGGCCGAGCAGCACCGCAGCGGAGCGGCCGATCACGGCCCTCTGCTGTGGCAACTCCTCATGCTGGACAAGGCGATCGAGCGGCTTTTCGGGGCGCGCTGATCCGCGGTCATATCATGCCCGGCCAGCGGCGTTCACACGTCCGCTCCGGCCCGGGTTATCCGAGGGCGTGGACTGAAGAAGAGGGAAAAGCTCGGCTTCCTCCCGCTCGATACGGGCCAGCAAAGCCTGCTCGACTGCGACTGTCTGGGCGCGGAAGGCCTCGCCGTCCTCTCGAATGCGCGCCACCGTCCAGTAACTGAGATAATGGCGCCATTTATCGGCAAGATCACCGACTTCGGCGGAGATGAGGTGGGCCGTCGACGCCGTGCCGCGATCGCCGGATGATATGAGCGCGGGGTAAACCAGCCGATCCTCCTTCGCGAGATGGGCAAGCAGAATGCGATTGATCTTCCAGCGCAGCGCGGAAACCTCCTCTGTGTTTCCTCCCTCGCTGGCGGCGCGCAACTGCGCCATGAGCCCCTTAACCATTTTATGCTCTTCGATCAGTTCGCTTGCACGCATGTTTTGCTCCCGTGCCCTGCCGTTCTGTCGACGCTGGGCGTGGTTGGAGCTTGGCGGAGAAATCGTTCACGAGAAGTGAAGATAGTACGCGTCTGCTTCAATCGCTCGGATAGTTCGCGCCGATGAAGAAGAGGCCATCCGGGCAGGCATTATGGCCCAGCGCGGCGCGATCGCGCGCCTCCAACGCCGCGCCCATGTCCGCGACCGACCAGTGCCCGAGGCCGACGAGCGAGAGGCAGCCGACCATCGAGCGCACCTGATGATGGAGGAAGCTGCGGGCTGCGGCGTGGACATAGACGCGCTCGCCCGTGCGGACCACGTCAAGCTGGTCCAGCGTGCGTATCGGGCTGTCTGCCTGACAGGACGAGGAGCGGAACGTCGTGAAGTCGTGACGGCCGATCAGGAGGTTTGCGGCGGCTTGCATCCGTGCCTCGTCGAGCGGCTGGGGAACGCGCCATGCTAGGCCGGACTCCCAGGTGAGCGGCGCGCGGCGGTTGACGATGCGATACTCATAGCGCCGGCCGACGCAGGAAAAGCGCGCATGCCAGTCCTCGCTGACTTCCTCGCAGGCGTTGATGGCGACCGGATCCGGCCGCAGATGCGCGTTGAGTGCTTCCATCAGGCGAAAGGGTGCGATGGCGTAGTCGAGATCGACATGCGCGCGCATTGCGAGCGCATGGACACCCGCGTCGGTGCGGCCAGCGCAGTGAACCACCGGAATGTCACCGGTGATCCGCCCCAGCGCTTCCTCGATGGCCTGCTGCACACTCGGCCCATGCGCTTGACGCTGCCAGCCCATGAAGGGGCGGCCATCATATTCTATCTTGAAAGCGAAGCGGGTCAAGGGCGCGCTCAGCCGAGCCGGGTGCCGGCGGGGATCGGGAAACCGCGCAAAAGCTCCTGCGCTGTCATTGGAGACTTGCCGGCGCGCTGGACGAGCGTGGGGCGGACGGCGCCGGAGCCGCAGCCAATCGCCAACTGATCGTCTATGACGATCCCCGGCTCCGTGGCGAAAGATACATCGGCATGATCGTGGGGATGGCTCAGGACGTTGGCGGTGAGGATCTTGATTCGCTCGCCCTCATGCTCGAACCATGCGCCGGGCACTGGGTTAAAGGCGCGAACTTGTCGATCTACGGCGATAGCACCGGCCGAGAAATCGACTCGGCTCTCTGCCTTGTCGATCTTTGCGGCGTAGGTCACGCCAGCTTCGCGCTGGATCTCCTGCGGATGGTTTGGGAGGTCGGCCAGTACGTTGACGAGCAGTTCTGCGCCTAGCGATGACAACCGATGCGTGAGATTGCCTGCCGTATCATAGGGACCAATCGGCGTCTTTACCGTCGCGAGCATCGGTCCGGTGTCGAGCCCGGCCTCCATCTGCATGATGGTGACGCCAGTCTCCTTGTCGCCCGCGAGAATAGCCCGCTGGATGGGCGCGGCACCGCGCCAGCGCGGTAACAACGAGGCATGGACATTGATGCAACCATGGACGGGGGCGTCTAGGATCGCGCGAGGGAGGATGAGGCCATAGGCGGCGACAACAGCGACGTCGGCGCCGAGCGCAGCAAAAAGCGCCCGTTCCTCCGCATCGCGGAGCGTCACGGGATGGCGCACCTCAATGCCCAGAGCCTCGGCGCGAATCTGCACAGGGCCGGGCCTTGGCGCCTTGCCTCGCCCTGCCGGACGCGGCGGCTGCGTGTAAACCGCGACGATGTCATGACCCGCCGCGACCAGCGCGTCGAGCGTCGGCACCGCGAAATCCGGCGTTCCCATGAAGATGATGCGCATGGACCTTCTCAAACGCTTGTAAGCGCTGAGCGCAAGGCTAAATCGATTGGTCATGTCTTCCCCGGAGATCGATGCGCTCACGCAAGCGCTTTCCAGGCTGCCCGGCCTAGGCCCCCGCTCGGCCCGCCGCGCGGTGCTGCATCTGCTCCAGCGGCGCGAAAGCGCGCTGCGGCCGCTCCTGCGCGCGCTGGAGGATGTGGACGCGAACATGGTCCACTGCCAGATCTGCGGCAATGTCGATACGCAGGACCCCTGTGGGATCTGCGCCGATCCGCGCCGGGACGCGCGGGCGCTCTGCGTGGTCGAGGATGTGGCCGACCTCTGGGCGCTGGACAAGTCGCGGCTCTTCCCCGGCCGGTTCCATGTGCTGGGCGGGCGGCTCTCCGCGCTCGATGGCGTGCGGCCTGAGGACCTCGCCATTGCGCCGCTCGTCTCCCGCGTGGCGGCGGGCGGCATCGACGAGGTGGTGCTGGCGATGAACGCGACGCTTGAGGGGCAGACGACGGCGCACTACATCGCCGAGCGGCTGGAGCCCTATCCTGTCCGCCTCACGCAGCTCGCCCATGGCGTCCCGGTGGGCGGGGAACTCGACTATCTCGACGAAGGAACGCTCGCCCAGGCCCTGCGTGCCCGCCGTCCCGTCACCTGACGATCAGATCTTCGTGCCGAAGGGCGTGAAGTCTGTGGTCTCGTCGAACACGTCCAGCCCTTCGGCGCGCTTGAGCCGGTTGACGACAAGATAGGTGAGCGGAGTCAGCGCGGCCTCCCACGCGGTCTTGAGCAGGAACTGCGAGACGATCACTTGCCCCAGCTGCTCGATCGGCCAGCCGGCAAGCCCATAAAAGGCAAGCGGATAGAAGATGAGGCTATCCAGCCCCTGACCCACGACCGTCGAGCCGATGGTGCGCATCCACAAATGCTTGCCTTGCGTGAGGATCTTCATGCGCGCGAGCACGAAGCTGTTTGCGAACTCGCCGGCCCAGAAGGCAGTCATGGAGGCAAGGACGATGCGCCAGCCATTGCCGAACACGCTTTCGTAAGCGGACTGGCCGGGCCAGCCCGGCGCGGGCGGCAGCGCCACGACGATCCACGCCATCACGGCGTAGAAGAGCAGCGCGCCGAAGCCGGCCCAGATCACCCGGCGCGCACGGGCGTAACCATAGACCTCCGTCAGCACATCGCCGATGATGTAGCTGAACGGGAAGAAGAAGACGCCCGCGCCGAACACCCACGGCCCATAGAAAGGCAGCGTGACCATGGCCGGCTTGGACGCGCCGACGATGTTCGAGAGAAGGAGGATGGCGACGAAGGCCGCCATGAACAGATCATAATAGCGCAACGCACGCCCGCGCAGGGCACCGGCATCGACACGAGCGAGGGGCGTGGTGGTCATCGCGCTTCTTGTATCCGTGCGGTTAGTCCGCGCAAGCGGGCGAATGCCGCATAAGGCATAGCGATCAACTTGGCTTTTGCGTCCGCCGCCATTTGCACTAAGGGGAGCCTCACGCGTCCGTAGCTCAGCTGGATAGAGCACATGCCTTCTAAGCCTGTGGTCGTTGGTTCGAATCCAACCGGGCGCGCCAATTTTTGTTGACCCTCAAGCGCTGCCGGGTGCGAAATCTGCCGTTTGAGGTAAGCGTTCCTCTGGAGCGGCGCGCACAGCGGCGCTAGGCATTGCCGATGCACGACACAGCAGGCCAGATCATCATCATCGACGCGGGCGGGACGATCTCGGCCACGCCGTCCACTCATGGCGCCTTGGGCGGTGGCCCCGGTGGAGACGCGCTGCTGGCGCTGCTCCCCGAGGCGGTGCGGGGGCGCTGCATTGTCGAGCGCGCGGGCATCGGCCTCTCCGAAGAGATGACGCTGGCCGACGCGCACCGACTGGTTGCGATGGTCGAAGCGGCCTGCGCGGACCCGGGCACTGCTGGCGTGGCCGTGGCGCACGGCACGGACACAATGGAGGAAGTCGCCTTCCTCTGCGATCTGCTCAACGGCTGCGACACGCCCGTGGTCTTCACTGGTGCGCAGCGCGCACCCTCCGTCGCCGGGTTCGACGGTGGCGCGAACCTGCGCGATGCCATTGCCGTGCTGGGCGATCCCGCCAGCCGGGGCGCGGGCACGCTCATCGTCTTTGGCGGACGGATCATCGCCGCGCGCCATGCGGCCAAGGTGGATTCCGCCGCGCCGGATGCATTCGGGCCGGACTGGGCCGTGATCGGGCGGGTCGATCCGGGCCGCGTCCGCTTTTTCTCCCGCCCGCTGCGCGCGCTGCCGCTGGCCTGCGCGGTGCTGGATGGGACAGTGGAACTGGCCATGATCGGCATTGGCACCAGCGGGGAAGCGGTCTCGCGCCTGTGTGCTGCACCGACGCGGGGCCTCGTGCTGCGCGCCCTGGGGCAGGGCAATGTGCCACCCGGCGTGCTGGCGGCCGTGCGGCAGGCAAGGGCGCAAGGCGTCGTCATCCTGATTGCCACCGGTGCGGGGGCGGGAGGCACAGGCGCTGCCTATGACTCCGGTGCGGAACTGGCCCGGATGGGCTGCCTTTTCGCAGGTGATCTGGCCGCGCGACAGGCGCGCATTCTGCTCAGCGTGGCGCTGGGCGACGCGCGCGCGCCGCAAGAAGCCGAAGCGCTGCTGCGCGGCTGGCTGGCCGTGGACTGAAAGCGGCGGGATGCGGAGCGCGGGCTCCGCTGTCAGCGTGCCGGAAGCTGGCTGCGCGCCTGCCTCACCATAGTCCGCAGGAACTGCCCCTGAGAGCGGGACTTCTCCGGACCCAGCGCAAGCAGATCGGACCGAGGCGTGGTCATCACCTGCACCTCCGCATCGCGGAAACCGCGCGACCAGCCGTCCACATCGTGGATGTGCGCGGGCGGCGTCATATTGTCGAGGATGCGGACCATATTGTCCTGCGCGCGCTCGGCGGCCCACTCCATCATGCTGCGGCGATGCTTCGCCATATGGAACGCGACCTGCCCAAGCAAATCTGGTGTCTCGGCAAGGCCAAGGTCGGCCAGAAGCCCCCGCGCCGCCAACTCGTCCACGTCCCAGATGTCCAGTCTGTCCATTGGCTTTCTCCCCACATGGGTAGCCTCTCAAATCTGGATCAAGAGTCAAGCGGGTGGGCGGGTGCTTGCGGCTTTTGCAACGACACGAATTGAGACAGGGGGCGCCGCCCTCCCGGTGCGCCGATCGAAAGGTTCTAAAGGTTCTAGTCCTTGGAGCAAAAAAATCCGGGGTGGCTATGAGGAGCGGACGGGGAAGGGGCAGCGTGACCATCCGGGCAGGCTGGCATAGATGGCGTGCTGTAGGACAGGGGGGAAGGAAAGACGCCTCGTTCAGATGCTTGCCGAATCGATATTTCGACGATAGTCGAATAATCGAACAAAACGGAGTCCGGCAATGAAGCGTCTGCATTTGCATGTGAGTGTGCCCCACATCGAACAGGCTGTCGCATTCTACACGACGCTGTTCGACGCACCGCCGGTCGTCATAAAAGACGACTACGCGAAGTGGATGCTGGACGATCCGCGCATCAATCTAGCGATATCGTCTCGCGCCCGTGGCGTTGGCATAGATCATGTGGGCATTCAGGTTGACGCACCCAACGAGCTGGCCGCGCTCGCTTCGCGCCTGAAGGCGGCGGGAAATACTACGTTCGACCAAGAGGCGACAACATGCTGCTATGCCAACTCGGACAAGAGTTGGGTGACGGATACGGCAGGCGTTCGCTGGGAAACTTTCTTCACCCATGGCGAAGCGACGTCCTATGGCGAAGATGAAGTGTTGCCCGAGCTGGCGTCTGGCGCCTGCTGTGCCCCCAAGGCGGCCTGCTGCTGATGCTGCTGCTGCCCGATGCTGTCGAAGCCCTGTCCGCGCTGGCCCACGGGCACCGGTTGGCTGTTTTTCGCCTGTTGGTGCGGGCGGGAGGGGATGGCCTGCCAGCGGGCGAAATCGCACGGGACGTCGGCGTGCTGCCGAATACGCTGTCCACGCATTTGACGATTCTCGGTCATGCCGGCCTGATCCACTCGCGTCGCGAAGGTCGGTCTGTCATCTACTCGGCAAATTATGAGGGAATGCGCGATCTTCTGGGGTTTCTCGTTGCCGATTGCTGCGCAGGACGCCCGGAAATTTGCGGATCTTTGATGGAGCAGCCTGACTGCTGCGAACCGAGAGCCAAGGCATGACGACGTTCGAACGCTATTTGTCGCTTTGGGTCGCCCTTTGCATCCTGGTCGGCATCCTGGCGGGTCATCTGCTCCCTACATTCTTTGCGACCGTGGGTTCAGCTGAGATTGCCAACGTCAACATACCGATCGCTGTACTGGTATGGCTGATGATCATTCCCATGCTGCTGAAGATCGACTTCGGCGCGCTTGGGAAGGTGCGTCGACACTGGCGTGGCGTCGGCGTGACGCTGTTCGTCAATTGGGCAGTGAAGCCGTTTTCGATGGCGCTGCTGGCGACGCTATTCATTGGCTGGCTGTTCGCGCCGCTGCTGCCTGCGGGTCAGGCGACGTCCTACATAGCGGGGCTGATCCTGTTGGCCGCCGCGCCATGCACGGCAATGGTATTCGTATGGTCAAACCTGTGCGACGGCGAACCGACCTATACGCTTAGCCAGGTTGCGCTGAACGACGTGCTGATGGTCGTGCTGTTCACCCCGTTGGTGGGGCTGTTGCTTGGGGTCGCGTCTATCACCGTACCGTGGTGTACGCTGTTGCTTTCGGTCGCGCTCTACATCGTCGTGCCCGTCATCATCGCGCAAGTCGTGCGCGGCGCCGTCTTGTCGAACGGTGGCCAGACCGCGCTGGATGCGCTGCTGTCGCGGCTGGGACCCGTATCACTGTTCGCCTTGCTCACCACGCTGGTCCTGCTGTTCGGTTTTCAGGGCGAACAGATCGTCGCGCAACCCCTGGTTATCGCATTGCTGGCCGTGCCTATCCTGATCCAGGTCTACCTGAACGCCGGGCTGGCCTATCTCCTGAACCGTGCAACGGGCGAGGCGCATTGCGTGGCGGGGCCATCTGCACTGATCGGGGCCAGCAACTTCTTCGAACTTGCCGTTGCCGCAGCCATCGGACTGTTCGGCCTTCAATCAGGCGCGGCGCTGGCAACCGTGGTCGGCGTGCTGATCGAAGTGCCAGTGATGCTGTCCGTCGTTGCCATCGTAAACCACACAAAGGGCTGGTATGAACGCGGTTCAGCCGTAGCCCGTATCCAGCAGAAAGCCTTGAGGCCATGACTGACGCATTCCCTGTCACGATCTATCACAACCCGGATTGCGGCACGTCGCGCAATGCGCTGGCTATGATCCGGGCGGCCGGATATCACCCGACAGTCATCGACTATCGCACGATCGGCTGGACCCGGCCGCAGCTTGAAGAGCTGTTCGCGGCGATGAGTGCCACGCCCCGCGAGGCCATGCGCGAAAAGGGAACGCCAGCTGCGGAACTGGGCCTGCTGGAGGGCGCATCTGACGAAGCAATCATTGCGGCGATGCTGGAATACCCGATCCTCGTAAACCGGCCGATCGTCGTCACGCCGAAGGGCACCCGACTGTGCCGGCCATCGGAAGTGGTGCTGAACCTGCTGGAAAATCGCCCGACAAGCTTCACAAAGGAAGACGGGGAAGTCGTTACGCTTTGACCGCCCCTTGCCGCGCTCCATCGCGATCCGCAGATGTGGCAGGCTTTAAATTGGTCGGGACGAGAGGATTCGAACCTCCGACCCCCACACCCCCAGTGTGATGCGCTACCAGGCTGCGCTACGTCCCGACCGGAGCGGCGCATGTAGGCGGATGGCGCTGGCGATGCAAGCGGGTTGGTGAAGGGAAAGACAAGCGTGCGGGAATGTGCCCAGAGAGGCGCATGCACGCTGCCGGGCGCGTGCCTCTCCCACGTCCAATCCGGTTGCGTGGGATCATGCGATATGTTAGCCGCCCGCGCTTGAACCGGGCGTTTCGCGCCCGGCGTGCCGCCCCGGTTTCTGCCCGGAGACGGCCCGACGCCCCAAGGATCATCCAAGGACCGCCATGTTCATTCCTTCCGCTTTCGCACAGGCCGCTCCGGCGGCATCCGCCGGTTCCTCGACAGCGGCGATGTTCGTGCAGGTCGCTCCGCTGCTGCTCATCTTCGTGGTGTTCTACTTCCTGCTCATCCGCCCGCAGCAGACGCAGATGAAGAAGCACCGCGCGAAGCTGGCCGCCGTGAAGAAGGGCGACCAGGTGGTGACCGGCGGCGGCCTGATCGGCAAGGTGACGCGTGTGGACGAGACCTATGTCGACGTGGACCTGGGCGCCAACATGAAGGTGAAGGCGCTCAAGGCGACGCTCTCCGACGTGATCGACCCGACCACCGCCAAACCCGCGAACGACTGAGCCCCACCCCATGCTGACGTTCCCCCGCTGGAAGATCATCGGCATCATCCTGCCGCTGCTGCTTGGCGTGCTCTGCGCCATCCCCACCTTCGTGCCCGAAAGCGCCACACGGGGCCTGCCCGCCGCGCTGCAGCCGCGCGTGAATCTGGGCCTCGATCTTTCCGGCGGCAGCCATCTGCTGCTGGAGGCAAGCACTGCGGACGTGGCGCGCCAGAGCCTGGTGCGCATGGAAGAGCAGGTCCGCACCGAGCTGCGCCGGGGCGATCCGCGCATCGCGATCGGCGATATTTCCTCGCGGGGCGGGCGCCTCAGCTTCATGGTGCGTGATCCCGCTCAGCTCGATGCGGCAGTGGAGCGCATCCGCCCGCTGACGCAGGGCGCGGGCATGACCGGCCAGCGCGACTTCAATGTGGAAGTGCGCGACGGCAACACCGTGATCGTGACGCCGACGCAGGCGGGCATCGACAACTCCATCAAGAGCACGATGGCAGTGGCGACCGAGGTGATCCGCAAGCGCATCGACGAGATGGGCACGCGTGAGCCGAACATTCAGCAGCAGGGCGCCAACCGCATCGTGGTGCAGGTGCCGGGCCTGCAGGATCCCTCCGCTCTTAAGGCGCTGCTCCGCCAGACCGCCAAGCTGGAGTTCAAGCTGGTCGACACGACCGCGAACCCGGCGGACCTCGCCAAGGGCATCGCGCCGATCGGCAGCGAAATCGTGCCCTATCCGGACAATCCCGGCGGCATCCCCGTGATCGCGGTCAAGCGGCAGGTGATGGTTTCGGGTGAGGAACTGGCCGACGCGCAGCAGAGCTACGAGCAGAAGACCAACGCGCCGGTCGTCACCATCCGTTTCAATGGCTCGGGCGCCAACAAGTTCGCGCGGGTGACGCAGCAGAACGTCAACAAGCCATTCGCCATGATCCTGGACGGCAAAGTGCTCTCCGCGCCCAACATCAATGAGCCGATCCTGGGCGGCAGTGCGCAGATCGCCGGCAACTTCACGGTGGAGAGCGCCAACCAGCTCGCCATTGCCCTGCGCTCCGGCAACCTGCCGGTCGATCTGACCGTGGTGGAAGAGCGGACCGTGGGGCCGGGGCTGGGCGCCGACTCGATCCGCGCTGGGCTTACTGCTTCCATCATCGCGGTGGTCGCCGTCGCGATCTTCATGCTGGCGACCTATGGCCGTTTCGGTGTTTACGCGAACATCGCTGTGACCATCAACGTGTTGGTCATTCTGGGCGTGATGGCACTGCTGGGCGCGACGCTGACGCTGCCGGGCATTGCCGGCTTCGTGCTAACCATCGGCACGGCAGTCGACGCCAACGTGCTGATTTACGAGCGCATACGAGAAGAGCGCAGGCGCGGGCGCAGCGTCGTCCAGGCCGTCGAGTTTGGCTACAAGGAAGCCAGCCGCACCATCTTCGAGGCGAACGTGACCCACGCGATCGCCGGCGGCATCATGCTCGCGCTGGGCTCCGGCCCGGTGAAGGGCTTCGCAATCGTGCTGCTCATCGGCATCGCGACCAGCGTGTTCACTGCCGTCACCTTCACGCGCTTGCTCGCCGCGCGCTGGCTGCGCAAGGACCGGCCGACCGATATCAAGATGGGCTTCCTGCGCATCGTGCCGGACAACACGAACATCGGCTTCGTGGCGATCCGCAAATGGGCGTTCGCGCTCACGGCGCTGCTCACTGTGCTGGCGGTGGGTGCGACGGCGCATAAGGGCCTCAACATGGGCGTCGATTTCGTCGGCGGCCTGATGATCGAGGCGAAGTTCAAGGAGCCGGTCGATACCGACAAGGTGCGATCGACCATCGCGCGGCTGAACGTAGGCGAAAGCTCGCTCCAGCAGTTCGGCGACGCCAACACTGTGCAGATCCGCCTGCCGCTGCCTGAGCAGGGCGGCGCGGGCGCATCCAACGCCGTGGTGGAGAAGACGCGGGTCGCGATGACGAAGGAATTCCCCGGCGTCACCTTCTCGCGCTACGATACTGTCTCCGGCAAGGTCTCGGACGAGCTGATCCAGAACGGTATTCTCGCCGTGGTGCTCGCCGTGGTCGGCATCGCGATCTTCTCCTGGCTGCGCTATGAGTGGCAGTTCGGCGTGTCGACATTCGTCGCCATCGTCCACGACGTGCTGATGACGCTCGGTTTCTTCGCGATCACGCGGCTGGAGTTCGATCTCAACATCATCGCGGCGGTGCTGACGATCGTGGGCTACTCGATCAACGACAAGATGGTAATCGATGACCGTATCCGCGAGAATATGCGCAAATACCGCAAGATGGACATGAAGTCGCTGATCGACCTCTCGGTCAACGAGACGCTGCCCCGCACAGTGATGACCTCCGTCACCATCATGCTGGCACTGGGCGCGCTGCTCATCTTCGGCGGCCATGTGTTGCGTGGCTTCACGGCGGCGATGATGCTGGGCATCGTGGTCGGCACCTACTCGTCCGTCTACGTCTCGTCCTCGCTGCTGATCTCGCTTGGCCTCAAGCCGAACCCGCAGGATCGCAAGGCGAGCAAGGGCGTCGCGGCTGGTGCGGAACGGGTGGGGCCGCGCACTGAGCCTCAGCCCTGACATGAGCCGCAATTCAGGTGATGCCGGGTTGCAAAGGACAAATTTCTGCGCTTCCGGTGCTCACGTACCTTTAAGTACGCTGCGCGCCGGTTCTCGAAAGTTGTCCCTTTCGCCTCGGCCTGACCTGAATTGAGGTTCATTTGGATGGGACTCTGATGGAACTGCGCCGTGAGGACATATCGGGCGGCCCGATCATCACCGGCTTTTCCGGCACGGGGTTCAAGGTGCGCGAGACGCTGTATCCGCGCGGGCTGATGCTGACCCCCGAGGCCGCGATCGACTGGAACGCGCCAGCCAGTGTCGAGGGGATCGACCTTGCGATGCTCGTGCCGGTGCTGGCGAGCGATCCGCATCCTGAGTTCCTGTTACTGGGCACGGGCGCGCGCCTCGTCCAGCCGCCGCGCGCTCTGGTGCGGGAGATCGAGGCGATGGGCATCGGCATCGAGGCAATGGACAGCCGCGCGGCAGCGCGGGCCTGGGGCGTGCTGCGCCAGGAAGACCGGCAGATCTGCGCCGCGCTGCTGCCGCTGGGATGACGGGCATGGGCAGGCTCAGCGTCCACCATGTCGCGATCATCTGCTCCGACTATGCGCGCTCGCGGCGCTTCTATTCCGAGATACTCGGCTTCCCCATTCTTGCCGAAGCCTATCGCGAAGAGCGGGACAGCTGGAAATGCGATCTCGATGCCGGCAATGCGCGCATCGAATTGTTTTCCTTCGCCAGTCCGCCGGAGCGACCCAGCTATCCCGAAGCGGCGGGACTGCGGCATCTGGCCTTTGCGTGCGCGGACATCGACGCGGAAGTGGCCCGGCTGAAGGAGCAGGGAATCTCGTGCGAGCCTGTCCGGATCGATCCCTATACCGGGATGAGGTTCACCTTCTTCGCGGACCCGGATGGGCTACCGCTGGAGCTTTACGAGGTCGCGAGCTGACACTGCGGAGACGGGTAGGCAGAGCCATGATCTGCATCAGCGACTTTATGGACCTATACTGAGGCTGCGCTCCTGCATTTCATAGCGGTACGGCTGTGCCCTGCTTTTCGCGGCGGGATGTGCTTTATTGCCCAACCATCATTGTTTCTGACCTGAACGAACGGAGCGCTGCACGTTAGGGTGCTTGGAGCCGTTCCTCCTAAAATGGTTTTCGCACCGCCCTCGCGGTGAAGCGTAAATCTGCAGAAATAGCCTTCGTCGTGGGTTCGACAATTGAGGCTTTTAATATGGAGCGTCGGTACTTCAGGCTCGCCAGCTTGATACCAAAGTGAGGCAAGCCAGTTACCGCTCCCGATCACGGCGTTGACGCCAAGGTCAGACCAAATTGCAGATCGGAGCTCCCCCGCTAAAGGCTCTAGCGGAGGAGTGAATGACGAGGCACCAAGCATTGCGAGAAGCGTCCACATAGAAGCGACATTACATATTCATCGACCGCTTGCCATGACCTCCCTCGATAGTTTGCTGCCCCTTTGCTCCGCTGTAGATCCGCGCTGTCTATAGAGCGCGAACGAGCGTGCGTGGCACGGCAATCCAGGCGGGGTCGCTGACGACCTGTTGGCGTGTGCCAGCGCCCAAGGGCAGCAGGTGCAGCTTGTCGCCATCCCGGCCGATGAGCCGTCCGAACAGGAAGCGACCGCCGGGGCGCGGCACCAGCACGTCCTTGTTGAGCGCAGTAGCGAACCAATCCCGCGAGAGCGGCGCGCACCAGAGCTCGTCGCCGGCGCGGTAATCGCCCATCGCGGCTGTCATGCGGATGCCCAGCGCGCCCTGCGGCACGGCCGGCGCGGCGAAGGCGAGCGTGCGGGTGGGCGCGGTCGCGCCATCCGGGCCGACGATCGCCGCCACGGGAACGGAGCCGCTCTCCGGCAGATCGACCAGATCGCTCGCCTGCACGCCCAAAGCTGCGGCGATACGATTGAGCCACTTTACCGATACGGTTCGCGTACCGGTTTCCAGCCGCCCGATGGTCTGGGCCGTGGTGGGCGGCTCGCAGCGAAGAGCGACGTCTTCCAGCGTGAGGCCCTTGGCGCGGCGGACATCACGGATGCGCGTAATCATCGGATGGTTCTCCAAATAACCGATACGGTTATCTCTTTCCTACAGGCTGAGCCATTTGGCAAGGGTCCGATCAAGGCTAAGCAGGGGAACACGGATGGACAGGATTGTGGAGCGGATCATCGAAGGGCCGGATGGGAAAGCCATGCAGGTGATGATGAACCTCGCGGAATCGCCGGTGAGCTGGCTGTACGTGCGCGGGCGGATCAGCCGGCGGCAATATGATGCGGCCGAGGCACTGCGCCGTGACTGGGAGCGGGCGCAGATGGGCGCACGCGTAACGATGAACTGGGACAGTGCCGCCGCGCCATCGGGCACGCGCCGCGCGGTGCCGGGCGGTCCTTCGATTGGTGAGGGCCAGATGGCGGCGCGGGAGCGCCTGCAGGGCGCGATGGATATGGCGGGGCCGGGCCTTATCGATATTCTCTGGCGGGTCGCCTGCGCGGGCGAGAGTCTGGTTGCAGCGGAGCGGGCGCTCGACTGGCCAAGCCGCGCGGGCAAGCTGGTGCTCGGGTTCGCGCTCGACCGGGTGGCGGACTATTACCGGATCAGGTGAGGAGCAGTGTGGTGGTTTCAGTCCGTCGTGTGACGGATAGTTTGGCATGAGCGAAAATGTTAGTTTCGCCCGGCGCATCGCTTTGGGGGAAGTGAGACTATGCCATATCGTCACGCCTGGCTGTTTATCGTCACGCTGATCTGCGCGACCATTTTCGCCTTCTGGCGCACCTATTTCAGCATTTTGCCCGAGGCGGCGATCGGCTTTCATATCCATGGGCTTACGGCGTCTCTGTGGTTGCTGCTGCTGCTCGCGCAGAGCTGGACGCCGCATCACGGCCGGATTGGGATGCATCGCGCCCTCGGTCGCGTGACCTTCGTTGCGGTGCCTCTGTTCGCGGCCGGCTCCATGGCGGTTATTCATTCTATGGCTGGGGGGACCGTGGGCGGCGATCCATTTTATGCCTTATGGGGCGCGCGGCTCGGCTTCATCGACACGTTGGCATTAGGGGCGCTGCTCTATGCGGCGGGTATGGCGTTACGGCACCGACGCAATGTGCGGCTCCATGCGGGCTATATGCTATCCACCGCGCTGCCGCTCATCAGCCCCGTGTTCGGCCGGGTGTTCAACCGGACTATCCCCGGCCTCATCATTCACGGTCCGCAGGACTTTCCGGTGTTCGGTCTGGGCGCGCAATGCGGCAATGTGCTCGCCGCTATGATCGCGCTGTGGCTGTGGCGGCGTGATCCCCGGTTTGGCCGGCCATGGGCCGTTGCGCTGGGTGTAATCGCTGCGCAGATCGTGGGTTTCGAGACGCTGGCCCATAGTGCAGGCTGGAATGCGCTGTTCCTGACAGTGGGCACTCAGCCATTGCCTGTGCTGATGGCGTTCGGCGCTCTGGCCGGTGTCGTGGCAGTGTGGCTCGGCTGGCGTTTGCCGGAGGCGCGGGGCAGGCCAAAACAGGACGCCTGATTAGGTCAGCTTTCCAGCAGCATTCCGCCCAGCAGTGTGAGCAGCTTCACGTCCATCGCGTATCCCTCGGCGCGTTTCTGTGCGATCCAGTCCGCGAGGCCGGAGAGGGGCACGCGATGGGTGACGATATCCTCGTCGCCAATGCCGCCACCGTCGCTGACTTTGGTGAGATCGCGCGCGCGGAACAGCGTGAAGCTCTCCGAGACCATGCCAGGCGAGGAGAAGAAGCGGCCCATTTCTTCCATATGAGCGGCGCGGTAGCCGGTCTCTTCTTCCAGCTCGCGCACGGCGGCGAGGGCGGGTTCCTCGACCGGCGCGGCGTCGTCATCGCCGACGAGGCCGGCGGGCAGCTCGATGCAGCGAGCGCCCAAGGGCACGCGATATTGATCGACAAGGATGACGTGGCGGCCGTCCTGCGCATCGTCGATGGCGAGTATGACGGCGGCGCCGATGTTGCGTGCGCGGCCGACATATTCCCAGCGCCCCCGGCGCTTGGCGGTGATGAAGCGACCCTCCCACATGATTTCCTCGGGCAGGTGGGCATCGTCTGGCAAGTCGGTCATCAGGTCTCCGTGGGGAAAGGGCAGTGCACCCCCCGCGCTTACAGCTCGATCAGGCGATCGGGCAGTTCGTTGCTGTCGCCTTCGCTGCGCGGGAAATGCTCGGTAAGGATGATGCCGATCTGCCGCACGGCCTGCGCCATGCCCTCCCCGGTGCGGCCCTCGCGGACATGGCCGATCAGTTCCGCCATGGCGTCGCCCCAGACCTCGGGGGAAACCTTCGCGGCGATGGTGCGGTCTGCGAGGATCTCAGCGCGATGCTCCGAAAGGGAAAGGTAGATCAGCACCGCCGTCTTGGCGCGCGTGCGGCTCTCCGCAGCGGCGCGGAAAAGCAGCAGGGCGCGGCGGTGGACCCGGCGCGTCTTGGTGCGGCCGGGGGTCAGCGCCATGCGCAATGGCCATATCGCGAGAAGATAACGTGTGGCGAGGAACTTCACGATCAGCGCACAGAGCAGGACGGTCAGGAAGACGCGATCCGACAATTCATGCTCCCACCCGCCCATTAGGTGCAGGATGAGATCGCGATAAAAGGCCGGGAAGGCGGCATAGACGCCCATTGCCAGAAAGGTGACGCCGACGGCATAATGCAGGCCGACATCATGATAGCTGTCCGACCGGTCGGCGACCATGGTGACGATTTCGCCATCCGTGTGCCGTTCCGCTTCCGCGACGGCGGCGGTCACGCGATCATGATCGGCCTCGGACAAGGTCACGCGCTTCACCAGCTTCCTCCCGCTCCGCCGCCGCCAAAGCTGCCGCCACCACCGCCGAAGCCGCCGCCGCCACCAAAGCCGCCAAAACCCCCGCCGCCGCCGAAGCCGCCCCAATGATCGTCATCGTCGCGTCCGCCGCCCAGACCCGATCCCCACAGGATAACCGGCGGGATGCCCATGCCGCCACGACGGCGACGGCCACCGCGCGCGGCGCGGGTCAACGGCAGCACGATGAACAGGAGTACGAATGCCAGCACGATGACGGCGCCGAGAATATTGGGATCGTCCCGCTGCTTGCGCTGTTGCGCCTCGGCCTGCGCGGCGCGGGCGCGCGCCTCCTCGGGCGGCAACGTCAGCAGTTCGGAGAGTGCATCCACGCCGGCCGTGATGCCAGCGGGATAGTCGCCATCCTTGAAGCGCGGCGTGATCTGATTGCGGATGATCTGTGAGGCGAGTGCGTCCGTGACGATACCCTCGACGCCATAGCCGGTGGCGATGAACACGCGGCGCTCATTAGGCGCGACCAGCAGGATCGCACCGTCATTCCTTTCCTTGTCGCCAATGCCCCACGCGCGACCGAGCCGATAGGCATAGTCCGATATGTCATAATCCTGGAGGCTCGGCACAGTGGCGACGACAAGCTGCCGGCCGCTCTGCTGCTCAAGCTCGGCGAGTTTGACGCCAAGCGCCGCCGCCTGCTCAGGCTTAAGCAGATGCGCCTCGTCCACCACGCGGCCGGTGAGCTTGGGAAAGCTCTGGGCGAGCAGGGGCTGGGCCAGCCCCGCAAAGAGCAGGGCGAGCAACAGCAGGAGGGGGCGGAGCGCCTTCATGTCAGCAGACAAGCGGGGAGGGCCGGCGCAGCGACGACGCTGGGCTGGCCCCGAGCCCTCACTTGCTCTCGAACATGCCGCCGACATCCGGCGCGTTCTCGGCGCCAGCCTTCGCCTCGAACGGCGTCATCGGCTTAGCGCCGTGGATGATCTTGGCGCCGATCATGTCCGGGAAGGTGCGGATGCGGGTATTATAGGCGCGCACAGCTTCGTTATAATCGCGCACGGCGACGGCGATGCGGTTCTCGGTGCCTTCCAGCTGCGACTGGAGCGTCAGGAAGTTCTGGTTGGTCTTGAGGTCAGGATAGGCCTCGACCGTGGCGAGCAGGCGCCCGAGCGACTGGGACAGCGCGCCCTGAGCGGCCTGAAACTGCGCGACCTTGGCGGGGTCGGCAAGATCGTCCGCCGAGACCTGAACGCTGGTGGCGCGGGCGCGCGCTTCAGTAACGCGGGTCAGCGTGTCCTGCTCCTGCTTGGCGGCGGCCTTCACCGTGGAAACGAGATTGCCGACCAGATCGGCACGGCGCTGATACTGGGCCTGCACGTCCGCCCACTTGGCCTTTGCGGTTTCTTCGGCTGCGGGCACGGAGTTGATACCGCACGAAGCGAGCGCAAGGCTGGCGAAAAGCGCGAGAACGGCGCGGAGGATGGAATTGCGATGCAACGTGGCGGCCATCGTGGCTTCCTCTGGATCAAGGCGGTGTATCGCCGGGGTGAGACGGTAAATAGGCGGTTGATCGGTCCATCGCAACGGGTTTACCCCTCTGGTCCATCCGGCGGCGCTGCCGCCCAGAGCAAATGGGGTGACCGATGCTTTCCGAATTCAAGACATTTATCGCGCGCGGAAACGTGCTGGATCTCGCCGTCGGCGTCATCATTGGCGCGGCTTTCGGTGCCATCGTCAAGTCTCTGACGGATGACATCCTCATGCCGGTTATCGGCGCGATTACCGGGGGTATCGACTTCTCGAACTACTTCTATCCGCTCGGCGCCGTGCCGGAAGGGACGCCGGGCACGCTGGAGGCCATGAAGGCCGCCAATGTCCCCGTCTTTGCCTATGGCAGCTTCGTGACGGCGGTCATCAACTTCTTCATCCTCGCCTTCATCATTTTCCTGATTGTGCGCCAGGCCAACAAGATTCTGCACCAGCACAAGCAGGAGGAGGAAGCGGCGCCCGCTGGACCGAGTGAAGTGGATCTGCTGATTCAGATCCGTGACGAACTGAAGAAGAAATAGGCGTGGCATGGAGGCCGGAACAAACTCTCGGCTCGGTTCGTCGCAAAGTCGGGAACCTTTCGAGTGCTGAAGCGTCCTCCCGCCCAATGTCCAAGGGAAACAGGAGGACCAATCCCGTGAAGAAGACAGTTCTGGCCGCAGCCATTGCCACGACCATGACGCTCGCCGCTTGCGGCCAGCCTCAGGAAGCCGCCAATGTCGAGAACGCCTATGACAACCAGGCCGATGCAATCGACAATATGGCTGACAACATGGAGCAGGCCGGGGACAACCTGACGGGAGCGGCCGCTGCCGCGAACGAAAATGCTGTCGATCGCCTCGAGGACAAGGCTGACGCTGTGCGCAATGCCGGTGACGAGAAGGCCGACGCCATCGAAAAGAACGCGATGTAAGCGAAGACATCGTCTATTCCGCGCCCATAGCGGACAGGATGACCTTCTAAGCAGATGCTTGGGAGGTCATTCTCTTTTCATTCAGGCGGGAACGCCTATATGGGGTGTGCCGGTTTCACCGGCTATGGCGATAAACTGTGGCGTGCAATAGACGCAGCGGACCCGGGGGCGGTACCCGGCGGCTCCACCAGAACAGGCTCATGGGCACCTGCCCGAGCCAGTCCTGACGGGGCCGAACTAGGATCGACGTGTGTTGAAAAGCGACATTTTCGCCCGGGCTGAGTAACCCGTTCAAGGCTCAAAACCCATAAGTGCCAACGATAACGAAGCACTTGCTCTTGCAGCGTAATTGAGGGCCTCACGGCCTGACATTACCCTAACAGAACGCGGTTGGACCGAACCGGGCAACAGAATCGGATACCAGCGGCACGGGGAGCGCCGGGCAACAGAAGCTCCCCACCCTCATATCTATTTCAGAGACCTGCTCGCCTGCGCCGGAGTGCCGCGCGGCCCTGTTACGCGCACCGCCCGCACGGCGAATCAGGGTACGAATTATGTTTGTTTCAGGATTATGACACTTGAGGCGGATATTTTCGCAGGTGCAGTACGAGTGCAATAAAACGACCTATATTCAATATATTAGATCACTTAAGAATTTTTTGTGACAATATTGTCCATGGGTCACAAAAGTGAAACAATAGCTCCAACGTCAAAAACGACTCAGGAGGGTTTTGCCATGGTTACGCGCCTTTCGCTCGCCATCCTTGCGAGCAGCATGATTCCAGCCGCCGCAATGGCGGCCCCCGCCAGCGAAGTGGGCTATCCAATTGGATCGCTCGCGGTCCACTCCATCCAGAATGGCGACTATGCCGCAGCAGAGCGTGTGCTTGCGCCAGTGAGTCAAAGCGATGCGTCCGATCCGGCTCGTCTCGTCAACATCGCCATGGTCTATGCGCGCACTGGTCGGCTTGCGGAGGCGCGCGACGCGCTCGCCATGGTCAGCAACGCTCCCGATGAGACGCTGACGCTCTCTGACGGCCGGGATGTGTCGAGCCGGACAGTCGCGGCGACGCTTCTTCGGTCGCTTGACGCGCGCTACGCCGCACGTTGATCGGGCTCAGTTCTATGCGCTGATGCGCTGCACATCAGATGCGAACGGAAGGCGGTGCCATTGGCGCCGCCTTTTTTATGCGCGGCGCTCCAGTCGGACAGAGCGCAACGTCCCTAGCGGGACAGGGCGTAACGCCCCTGAGTGACATAAAACTGTCATCCCAGAGTCTCTGAACCGCAACCAAAGTCGCACGAACGTGTCACAAGACTCGCCTAGCTGCGCCGCCAAGGGCGCAACGGGGGCCATGGAGTCGATCTCCATACCAGTCGTCCTGAGTTCAAAACCGGACCAACCGGCAGCGGAGACGACCATGACACGTACCAAACGCATCATCACAACCCTGCTGGCGGGCGCCGTGCTACCCGCGCTGGCCGGCTGCGGCGCGAACGACATTGCCTCGCCCGGCAGCGGGGGCAACATCATCATCAACCCGACGCCCACGCCTTCGCCGACGCCCACGCCGACACCAACTGGCTCAGTGACGCCGGCTGCGGTTTGCCCGGCAATCTCCAACCCCACTCCGCTGACTGACAGTGGCACGATCACGGGTTCGACCGGCACCTGGCGCGTTTGCACCCTGCCGTCGATCATCTCGCGCAGCATGCAACTGCCCAAAGTCGCGGGCCTGGTTTATCGCATGAATGGTCGCGTCGACGTCGGCTGTGACGGTGGCTTCGTTGCTCCCTCGTCCGGCACCCCGGTAACCAGCTCCACTGTCGGCTGTACTGCGGCGAACGGCTTCTCCCTCAATGGCAGCGGGCAGCTCACCGCCGACACCAACGTGACCCTGACAATCGATCCGGGTGTCATCCTGTTCGGCGAGACGGGCCCATCCTGGCTGGCGGTTAATCGCGGCAACAAGATCAACGCGACCGGCACGGCCGCACGCCCGATCATCTTCACCAGCCGCGAGAACATCGCTGGCACCAACACCGATAGTTCGATCGGCCAGTGGGGTGGCGTTGTGCTGATGGGCCGCGCGCCGATCACCGACTGCACCACCGGTTCGACGACCAACAGCACCTGCGAGCGTCAGACCGAGGGCGCAACGACGCCGGCCGTGTTCGGCGGCACCAACAGCGCCGACAATAGCGGCACCATGAAATATGTGCAGATCCGCTATTCCGGTTTCGTGCTGAGCGCGAACACAGAACTGCAGGCGCTCACCACCGAGGGCATTGGCAGTGGCACGACGCTCGACTTCATCCAGAGCCACAACAGCTCGGATGACGGCGCGGAGTTCTTCGGCGGCGTCGTCAACATGAAGCACTATATCGCCACGGGCGCCGATGACGACAGCCTCGATATCGACACCGGCCTGCAGGGCGCGTTCCAGTATGTCCTGATCGCGCAGCGTCCCGGCCAGGGCGACGCGCTGATGGAAGTCGACAGCAACGGTAACGAAACCGATCTGCCGCGCCACAAGACAATCGTCGCCAACTTCACGGCGATCCAGTCGCAGGCAAGCACCAACAACGACGCGAACGATCAGGCCTCGATCCTGACGCGCGGCAATGCAGACCTGACGCTGGTCAACGGCATTGTCATCAGCCCGAACAACGAATGCCTCCGCATGAACGGTTCCGGCTCGACTGCCGACCGGACCACGCTGGTCGCGCGCTCGGTGGTGATGCAGTGCAACGCGACGCGTTATCTCGGCACCGGCTCCTACACGGCAGCCGATGTCGCGGCGGCCTTCGGCTCGGGCACGAACAACAACAATCACGCCTACACGCCGTCGCTGGCGAGCCTGTTCATCAACGGCGCAACCGAGACGGCCGTGGTGCCCTTCGATGCCAAGACGCTCAACAGCTTCTTCGACACGACGACCTATATCGGCGCCGTGAAGGACGCGAGCGACAACTGGTACAAGGTCTGGACCTGCAACTCCGGTTACGCGCCGTTCGACGACACGACGAACGCTAACCGCGCCTGCACCTCGCTGCCGACGACCTGAGGTCACAACCGACCATGTTCGGGCGGGGTGTGGCCGGAAACGCCGCATCCCGCCCCATTTGCACACATTTCCACCCAAGGGGGTTTTCGATGGCGACGCCGCTCCAGTTCGCTGGCCTGCTGCTTCTTTCCACGGCGCTGACAGCGCCTGCCGCGCTCGCGCAGACTGCTACGCCGGCTCCGGCTAGCGACGCACCGGCGACGGCGGATGATGCCGCAGCCGCCCAGCCCGAGGTTTCGGTTCCTGGCGGAGACATTGTGGTGGTAGGGCGCCGCAACGCGAACATTCAGCAGAACGCCCCGGCGGTTGTCTCCGTGCTCTCCAGCGCGGATATCGCGCGAACCGGCGAAGGCAATATCGCAGGCGCGCTTGGCCGGGTGACGGGTCTCAGCGTGGTAGGCAACGGCTTCGTCTATGTCCGTGGGCTTGGCGATCGCTACTCGCTGGCGCTGCTCAACGGATCGCCGCTGCCCAGCCCCGAACCGCTCAAGCGCGTCGTGCCGCTCGATCTCTTCCCGACCAACATCGTCTCGTCTTCGCTGGTGCAGAAGAGCTACTCGGTTAACTTCCCCGGCGAGTTCGGCGGCGGCGTGATTAACCTCACGACCAATGCCGTGCCGAAGGAGAGCTTCCTGACGTTCAGCGGCGGGATTGGCGCCAACACCGAGACGACTTCATATCTTGGCTATGTCTATCAGGGCAGCAAGAGCGACTGGACCGGGTTCGACAACGGCTCGCGCAACACTCAGCCCGCGCTCGCCGGGTTCTGGAAAAGCGGTAAGCAGCTAACCGACCTGACCGCTGCGCAGAACGCTGCGCTGGCAGGCCAGCTCTTCAGCCCCCGCTTCGTGACGGCCCAGCGCTGGGACCATGTCGCACCGAACTATACGGCATCCGTGACCGGCGGCACGTCGTTCGATCTCGGAGGCGATCTGACGCTCGGCGTGATCGCGACGGCTGGCTACAGCAACAAATGGCAGACGCGCGATTCCACCCAGCAATATTCCACCACGTCCGACATTAGTCAGCTTGCGTCCGATTTCGAGCGGGTGACGACCGACAACCGGGTCGTGGTGAACGGCCTGCTCGGCCTTGGCCTGGAATTCGGCGACAACCAGCTGCGCTGGACCAACCTCTATATTCGCGACACGCAGAAGAACACGCGCATGGGTCTGGGCCGCAAGGACGAGAATCCGCCGCTGTTCATGCGGCAGGACACCGCCTGGTACGAGCGGCAGCTCATCGACACGCAGTTCGTGGGCGAATTCAAGTTGACGCCGGAGCTGAGCGTGGATGTGCGCGGCACCTATGCCAATTCGCAGCGCGAGGCGCCCAACGAGTTCACGACGGAATATGTGAAAACGGGATCAGGGCCGTTCGGCGATCAATTCATCAACCTGCTGAACAATGGTGCCAACGGCACGGCGCTCATCCGCTACTCGGACCTCAACGAGGATCTGTGGTCTGGCGGCGTGGACGTGACCTACAAGCCGTTCGACACGCTGAGCCTGTCGGCTGGTTATGCCTATGCCCGGACCGATCGCACCAGCGAGCGGCGCGAATATGCGATCACTGCGGCGCTTAGTGGAACCTATGAGGGCGTAGGACTGCTACGCCCGGACCTGCTGCTATCGCAGAATGTGATTACCCGGCCCGAACTGGGTTTCCGCCTGCAGGACAATGAGCCGAACCCGCTTTTCGGCGCCAAGCTCGTCAACCATGCCGGCTATGGCAAGCTCAGCTGGCAGCTGACGCCCGAACTGTTGATCGACGGCGGCGTGCGCTACGAGAAGGCGCGGCAGAGCGTGGAGACCATTCCGGTCTTCAGCAATAATCCTTCGGTCTTCTCGAACGTCATCCGCAAGGATTACTGGCTGCCGGCCGCGACCGTGACCTGGCAGTTCCAGCCGAACATGCAGTTGCGCGCCAACGCATCGCAGACGATCGCACGGCCGCAATTCCGCGAACTAATCTTCCAGCCTTATTTCGATCCGGACACCAACCGGACCTACTATGGCAACCCGTATCTGACCGACAGCAAGCTGTTCAACACCGAGGTTCGCTACGAATGGTATTTCGCGCGCGACCAGCGCGTGTCGCTCGCGGGCTTCTTCAAGAAGATCGATAAGCCTATCGAGTCCTTCATCAGCATCATCAGCGGCAACTTCGCGACCAGCTTCGGTAACGCGCCCAAGGCTGATCTTTATGGCGGTGAACTGGAAGCGCAGAAATATTTCGATCTCTCGCGCTGGTCGGATGCAGCGATGTTTGCTTCGCGGCGGCTCGTTCTCATCGGGAACTATACCTACACGCAGTCCAAGCTGAAGGTCGGCAGCGGCGACACCATCCTCGTCTATCCGGCGAGTATCGGTTCGCCCTCGAGCGCCTACTTCCAGGACGGCGCTCCGCTGAGCGGTCAGTCCGACCATCTGGTGAACCTGCAGCTGGGCATGGAGGACACCGACCGACTCTCGCAGCAGACGTTCATTCTTTCCTACGCCAGCAAACGTGTCACCAGCCGTGGCGTGAACGGGGGCGGCCCCGGTCTCAGCCAACCGGACGTGTACGAATATCCCGGCTTCAACCTCGATTTCGTGGCCCGGCAGGGCTTCGATATCTATGGGCGCATGTTCGACTTCAAACTCGAGGCGCGCAACATCACTGGCCGTAAGTATCGCGAAGAGCAGACCAACGGCACCAACACGATTATCTACAACCGCTACAAGCCGGGCACGACCTTCAACTTCTCGATCTCGACGACCTTCTAAGGGCGACTGCACGAAGAATGGAGAGGGCGGCCCGTGTGCCGCCCTTTTTCAGTCTTGGGCCAAAGGTCACCCCCGCCAGGGCAGCTCCCGATACCATTGGGTGATGATATATTTCGTGCCCGCACGGACTTTCATCCCGTGGTGGATCGTCGCGGGATTGAGCGCGCCATCGGGCAGACGATTGTTCCACGCGAGGAGCTTGCCGGTCTCCGGCTGAATGGTCTTGCCGACCTTCGTGAAGCGGGTCGCGCCCCCTGCACCCGGTTCATTCAGATAGATCATCAGCGTCCAGGTGCGGTTGCCCGAGCGGCCGCAATAGGTGTCGTAATCCGCACCAGCAGGCTCGAAATAATCGGTATGCGCCTTGAACTCCTGCCCGACCGCGTAGCGCTGCCCCTGCATCGGCTCGCCATGGTCCGCCGGCAAGCCAATGAAAGCGCAGAGCCGCTGGTCGACCTCGGCGACGAAGGGGTCGGCAGCGTCAAGATCGCAGGTCTCGCTGGTCCGAAACGCCTCATAGCCCAGATCGTCCGCGATCGTGGATGGGCGGCGCCCCGCATCAATCCGCGCGATGAGGCCAGCACATGTCTCGGCACTCAGGAATTGGCGCTTGCTGAAGAGCTGGAGGTCGCGACTCGGAAAGCGCTGGACACCCGGCTGGCCGGTGGGATCTGCGGTGTCAGCCGTGGCGATCATGCCGCACCGGTAGCGTTGCGAACAGCGGCGATCAACCGGCCGCTAAGCACACTGACCGCCCGGCGGAAGCATGTCATTTTTTGGTAACGATATTGTCATCCAATGGTAAAGGAGGGCACCTAGGCGGCGCTGAGGATTTCCGCGCGAGCCTAGGCAGGGCGCAGGGACTGGGGTAACGAAAGCGACATGCGGTTGACTGGTTTGAGTCGCGCGGCGACGCGGAGACGATCGCGCCCGTCTGCCGATTTCGGCCGGTGGCTCGAGGTGCTTCTTGTTGCCGTTCTTATCATCCAGATCGCACGGCTCGCCTGGGCGCTTGTGACCCCCGTCGGCCTCTTTGGCGACTGGCGTGCACGCCAGCCCGTGATGGTGGGCGCGGATGCGCGTCGTTCGCTTTTCGCGGCGTTCGATCCCTTCTTCCGCTCGGCAGCAGCGAGCGGCGCACCGGGCGTGCAGCAGGTGACGTCGCTAGCGCTGCAACTCTTCGGTACGCGGATGAACGAGGGTTCGGGGCAGGGGTCGGCTATCATCGCGGACAGCGAAGGCGTGCAGACCAGCTATGTGGTGGGCGACGAGATCGCGCCCGGCGTGACGCTCAAGGCTGTCGCGTTCGATCATGTTGTGATCGACCGGGGCGGAACGGCGGAAACCCTGTTCATCGACCAGTCGAATGGCGGAACAACGAACGACGCCGCGCCTGCGGCAGGGGCGGGCGCGCCGATTCCGCCGGGACCGGGGCGTGGCCCCGTGCCGGGAGGCGCAGCGCCGGGGGCAACAGGCGCACCGGGAGGGCTTGTCCTGCCGGCGAGCGGCGGCCTGAGCGCGCAGGACCTGGCGTCAGGCGCCAGCTTCGCGCCACGAAATGAAGGGGGTAGAGTGACTGGGATCGTCGTCAATCAGCAGGGCCGCAACGAGGCCTTTGCGCGCGCGGGGCTGCGCCCTGGCGACATCATCACTCAGGTGAATGGCCGCGCAATCTCTTCGCCGGCCGATATTCGTGCCCTGCAGTCCCAGATCCTGCCCGGTGCGCGGCTCTCGCTGATGGTCGAGCGGGGATCGGCAACAGTTCCTGTGGCGATCATCCTGGAGGGCGGCCAGTGACGCCTGTTCGCACTTTGCGGCGCATGACTGCCGTCGCGGCGCTGGCGCTCGCCATGGCCACTCCGCTTGCCGCGCAACTCACGCTCAATGTGCGCGATGCCGACATTCGCGCGTTCATTCAGGACGCGGCGCGGGTGACGGGCCGGACGTTCATTATCGACAGCCGGGTACAGGGCAAGGTTTCGGTCGTGACCGACCGCCCCCTGACGCGCTCGGAATATTTCGAAATCTTCCTCTCGACCCTGCGGGCGAACGGCCTCGTCGCGATCCCCGCTGCAGGCGGGGCGTTCCGCGTTCAGCCGGCCGAAGGCGCGGCAAGCCAGCCGGGGCAAGTCGGCCGCGCGGCCAATCGCAACCAGTTCGTCACCGAAGTCGTCCGCCTCCGGTCTATCGATGCGCAGTCCGCGATGGAAACGCTGCGGCCGCTCGTGAGCCGGGACGGGTCCATTTCCGCCAACCGGGCCGGCCGCTCGATCGTTGTCGCTGACTATGCCGACAATATCGCGCGCATTCGCCAAGTGCTCGGCCGGATCGATACCGACAGCGCCGCCACGGACATGATTCCGCTCAAGAATGCCGGTGCCCGCGAGATCGCGACATCGCTCCAGACGCTGATGACGAGCGGTGGCGACGGCCAGGCGCCAAGCGCGACGGTGGTGGCGATCGACAGCTCGAACAGCATCGTCATTCGGGGGGATGCCACGAGCGTCTCGCGTCTGGCGAGCATGGCCCGCGAACTGGATACGCGCGCGGGCGTGGGGACCGAAATCCGCGTCTATTGGCTGGAACATGCCGATGCCGACAAGATGCTCCCCGTGCTCCAGCAATTGCTGGGGCAGGGCGCGGCCGGCGCCGGGAGCGTGAGCGCTGGAACACCCGCGTCTGCTGCTGGCGGCGGCGCTGGGGCGGGAGCAGCGAGCGGCGCAAACGCAGCCCCTGCGGCCTCGGCTGTCAGCGCGTCTGTCGGCGAAGGCAGCGGCATCTCGAAGCGCGGTCCGGCGATCGTCACGCGCTATGAGGGCGCTAATGCCCTCGTGGTTGCAGCGAGCAACGACGTGCAGCGGATGCTGGGCGAAGTCATTCGCCAGCTCGACACGCGCCGGGATCAGGTGCTGGTCGAAGCGATTATCGTCGAAATCGGCGATGCGGCCGCCAAGCGGCTGGGCGTCCAGTTCCTCATCGGCAGCACCTCGACCGGTTTTGCCGCGACCAACTATTCCAACGCGCAACCCAATATCCTGACGCTGGCGGGCGCGATTGGTGCGCGCGAGCTCGCGACGACGAACACCACGGTCGTCTCGCCTGATGGCACGCGGACCACGACCACGACGACCGAAAATGGCGGCCTTGCCAATCAGCTCCAGCAAGCGGCGGTCGATGCGCTTTCCAATGCAACGGGCGGGTTTGGCGGCATCGCCACCGGCCTGGGCCGCAACGGCATTTTCGGCGCGATCATCAACGCCGTGAAGTCCGACACGGAGAGCAACATTCTCTCCACGCCGTCGGTGATGACGATGGACAACCAGGAGGCGAAGCTGCTGGTCGGGCAGGAGGTGCCGGTCTCCACCGGTGAAGCGCTCAGCCAGAATTTCGACAATCAGTTCCGCACGGTGCAGCGCCAGAATGTCGGCATCATGCTGGAAGTGAAGCCCCAGATCAATTCGGGCGGCGCGATCAAACTCTTCCTGAAGCAGGAAGTCTCCAGTGTTGCTGGCCCGGTCTCCAACAATTCCAACGATCTCATCATCAACAAGCGCCAGATCCAGACCACAGTGACGGTGGATGACGGCGAGATCGTGGCGCTGGGCGGTCTGCTCGACGACAATGAGCGGCGGACTATCGAGAAGATTCCGCTGCTCGGCGATATTCCGGGGATTGGCGAGCTCTTCAAGTCTCGCAGCCGCTCGCGCACCAAGACCAATCTCATGGTCTTCATCCGGCCGACCATCCTGCACAGCAAGGCGGACGCGCAGCAGGTCGCGGCGCAGCGCTACGGCTATGTGCGCGGCATGCAGCAGGCCAATAATCCCGAGGCCGAACCTTCCATCGATGCGCTGGTGCGCGACTATATGGGCACGACGCCGCCGGGCGCGCAGGCGCCGCGCTCGGGCGATCAGGTAATCGACGGCCGGGTGGTGGAGCCGACTGCTACGACCACCTCGCAAAGCGTCGTGCGCCCGGTGGACGTGCCGCCGAGCGAGCAGCGCAGGCCGTGACGCCGGCGGACGAGCCCATGGAGTCCGCGCCGCTCCCCGGGCCATCGGGCGAGAGGGACGTGCCCGTCGACATAACGCCTGACCCAACGCCCGCCGTGGCGCCGGTTCATGCCGTCGATATTCCCTATTCCTTCGCGCGCAAGCACGGGGTCGTGATCGTCTCTGGCGAGGCGGGCGCGGCGGAGACGGATGCGACGCTTATGCTGGCCTTCCGGGAAGGGGGCGACCCGCGCATCCTGCCCGAAGTGCGGCGGCATCTCGCACGCAGCTTCGAGGTGTCGGTGGTGCCACAGGCGGCCTTTGAGAAACATCTTTCCGATCATTATTCGATGGGCGGATCGGCGGCCGAAATGGCGGGATCGCTTGCCATGGGCGGCGACGAGCTGGATCTGATTGCCGGCAATCTGCCGACTGCAGAAGACCTGCTGGACAGCGGCGACGACGCACCGGCCATCCGCCTTATCAACGGCATCATTGCCGAGGCGGCGCGGCAGGGCGTGAGCGACATCCATATCGAGCCTTATGAGACCGGCCTCGTCGTGCGGATGCGCATGGACGGCGTGCTGACCGAAACGCTGCGGATGCCGCCCCATGTCGCGCCGGTGGTGGTGAGCCGCATCAAGGTGATGGCGCGCCTCGACATTGCCGAGCGGCGCATCCCGCAGGACGGGCGCATTGGCCTGACACTGGGCGGCAAGCTGCTCGACGTGCGCGTCTCCACGCTCCCGAGCCGGGCCGGCGAGCGCGTGGTGCTGCGTATTCTCGACAAGGAGAATGCCGGCATATCGCTCGATGCGCTGGGTCTGGCGGGAGAAGCCGACCGGGTGCTGCGAGAGGCGGTGGCGGAGCCCAATGGCATCATCCTCGTCACCGGACCGACCGGGAGCGGCAAGACGACGACGCTCTATGCCGGGTTGCGCCAGCTTAATGACGGCAGCCGCAACATCCTGACCGTGGAAGACCCGGTGGAATATGCCATCGAGGGCGTCGGTCAGACTCAAGTGAATGCGAAAGTGGGCCTGACCTTCGCGGCAGGGCTGCGGGCGATCCTGCGTCAGGACCCGGACGTGGTGATGGTCGGCGAAATTCGCGACCGCGAGACCGCCGAGATTGCCGTGCAGGCCTCGCTCACGGGCCATCTCGTGCTCTCGACTGTCCACACCAATGACGCGGTGGGCGCGATCACCCGAATGCGCGACATGAAGGTGGAGCCGTTCCTGCTCGCCTCCACGTTGCGTGCCGTGATTGCGCAGCGGCTCGTACGGCGGCTCTGCCCGGAATGCCGGCAGGCGGCCCCCGCGGAAGCTTCGGTCGCAGCGCTGCTCGGTATCAAGGCCGGCACGCCGATCTATCACGCAGTGGGCTGCGCGGCGTGCAGCGGCACCGGCTTCAAAGGGCGCATCGGCGTTTTCGAGGCGATCCGCATCGACGAGACGCTGCGCCGCCTCATCAACGAGGGCGGAGACGAAACGCAGATTGCCCGTCACGCTTTTCAGCAAGCGCCCAATCTTGCGGCCTCCGCGCGGGCGCTGGTAATCGCAGGAAAGACGACCGCCGAAGAGGCGATCCGAATCTCGCGGCGCGAAGAAACGGTCGATGCCTGATTTCGACTATGTGGTGATCGACCCGGCCGGCAAGGAGCGGCGGGGCCATCTGCGTGCCGAGACGATGGAACAAGCGCGCGACCTGCTCACGGCAAGGAAGCTCTTCGTCGTGCGGATGGCCGAGGGGCGCGGCAATGCGAGTGGGGGCACCGGCGGCGCCGCACGCGGCGGGACGAGCGCGCGCGAGCGACCCCTGCTTTCGTTCAATCGCTCGCGCCTCAGTACCAAGGAACTGACGCTGTTTACCCGCCAGCTCTCGACGTTGGCGCAGGTCAGCCCGCTGGAGGAGTCGCTGCGCACGATCACCCGGCAGAGCGAGCGCGGCCATGTCCGCGCGATCGTCAGCCGCGTTCATGCCGGCGTGCTGGAAGGGCGCAGCCTGGCCGAGGCAATGATGAGCGAGGCGAAGAGTTATCCGCCGCTCTATCGCGCGATGGTTTCCGCCGGTGAACGCTCCGGCAGCCTTTCGGCACTGACGGAGCGGCTTGCGCTGCTGCTTGAGCGACAAGCCGTGATGCGCTCCAAGATATTGACGGCGCTGGCTTATCCCACGGTGCTCGCGCTCTTCGCGGTGATTGTCGTCGCGGCGCTGATGATCTTCGTCGTCCCCTTGGTGGTGGAGCAGTTCGACACGCTGGGGCAGCAGCTTCCGCTCCTCACCCGCATCGTCATGGCCCTGTCCGCCTTTCTCGCGGGCTGGTGGTGGGCGATCCTCATTGCCCTTGCGCTGGTGGGCCTCGGCGGCTGGCGGGCGCTGCGCAACGAGGCGCTGCGCCTGCGCTTCGACGCCATGCTGCTGCGTGTGCCTTTTCTGGGGCGGCTGATCCGTGACCTGCATGCTGCGCGCATGGCCCGCACGCTGGCGACCATGGTCGAGAGCCGCCTGCCGGTGATGGAAGGGCTCGCGCTCACTGTGCCGACCATTCACAATCGCGTGCTGCGCGCGGCGACCGAGGACATCGTGGAAGCAGTGCGCGGGGGTGGCTCGCTCTCCTCCGCGATGCGCAAGGCGGACGTCTTCCCGCCGCTGCTGGTCTATCTTGCGGCGAGTGGCGAAAGCGCGGGGCGGCTGGACGTGATGCTGGAGCGGGCAGCGGATTATCTGGAGCGCGAGTTCGACAGTTTCACGGCGGCGATGCTTTCTCTGCTGGAACCGCTTATCATCATCCTTATGGGCGGCGTCGTCGCCGTCATCATCCTCTCCATCCTGCTGCCGATCATGCAGCTGCAGAATTTGACCGGAGTTTGAGTATCATGCGCGTCATTCCTCCCACGGGTCTTTCATCTCGGCGTTCCGCCGAGCACGGCTTCGGGTCTTTAAAGCGTACCGCCGAACACGGCTTTACGCTGATCGAACTGCTGGTCGTGATCGTCATCATCGGCCTGCTGGCGACGATCGTGGCGATCAACGTGATCCCGGCGGGGAACACCGCGCGGGTCGAGAAGGCAAAGGCGGATATCGCGACGCTGGAGCAGGCGCTTGAGCAGTATCGGCTCGACAATCTCACTTATCCCAGCAGCAGCGACGGCCTGAACGCGCTGCTCTCGCCACCGCCAGGCCTGCCGCAGCCGGAGCGCTATCGGCAGGGCGGCTACATCAAGAAGCTGCCGGACGATCCGTGGGGACGCCCCTATCAATATGCAGCGCCGGGCAAGAAGGGCGCGTTCGATATTGTCTCGCTTGGCGCCGATGGGCAGTCGGGCGGCGAGGGCGACAATGCGGATCTCTATTCCAGCGATCTCTAGAAGGCTTGGCGCTTACCTCTCACCACCCCTCCTCTTCAGAGGAGGGGGAGGGGGTGGAGGCGATGCGTCGCATCGCTCGCGCAGAGAACCATCGCACCGTCACAGACACCACCCCAACCCCTCCTCTGAAGAGGAGGGGCTCAAAGTGGTGGGCGACTTTTCGAGACGCTCTGTCCCACAGGGCTTCAAGTCTTTGATGTGTTCCGCCGAACACGGCTTCACGTCTCTGAGACGCTCTGCCCAAAAGGGCGACGCGTTGCCGACGCGTTCCGCCCAAAAGGGCTTCACGTTGCTCGAAATGCTCGTCGCGCTGGTGATCTTCAGCCTAGCCGCGTTGGCGCTTGTGCGCCTGCAGGGTGTCTCCGTGCGGACGGCGGCCGATCTCGATCAGCGCACGCTCGCGCAGATCGTGGCGCGGAACCTCGCCTATGAGCGGATGACCGATCCGGAAACGCCGAGCGAGGGCGAGACTGAAGGAACGGTGGAGAATGCAGGGCGCAGATGGCACTGGGTGCAGGGCGCCAAGGCAACCATGGGCGGACGGCTGATGGGCATCACGATCCGCGTGGAGTCAGGGCCGGGCCAGTCGCCCGCTGTCATGAGCTTCGTGAAGGCCGTGCCGGTGGCGGGATCGGTGCAGTGATGCGGGGTTCTGTCCCAGAAAATTTCAGGAGGCTTCGCGCTTTCACCCTTCCACCCCTCCTCTTCAGAGGAGGGGCAGGGGGTGGTGCTTCGCATCGCTCGCGCAGCGAACCGTCATACCGTCACAGGCACCACCCCAACCCCTCCTCTGAAGAGGAGGGGCTTCGGCTTGGCCCGTCCGCCCAACAGGGCTTCACGCCTTTCATGCGTTCCGCCGAACACGGCTTCACGCTGATCGAACTGATGGTCGTGATCGTCATCATCGGCCTCATGTCCGCCACCGTGGTGCTGACGATGAGCGACCCGCGCGGGCGGATGGGCGACGATGCGGACAGGTTCAGCGGACGTGTGCGTGCCGCGCGGGACAGTGCAATCCTCAATGCGCGGCCCATCGCGCTCTGGGTCTCGCAAACCGGCTATGGTTTCGACCAGCGGCGGGCGGGGCGCTGGGAGCCCGTGAGGGAAGGGCCGCTCGCTTCCACGGACTGGTCCAAGGGCATAAGCGCTAAAGCCGGACAGACCGGGCAGGCCCGCGTCATCTTCGACACGGTGGGTCGTGCGGATCAGCCACTGGCCTTCACGCTCGACCGCGACGAGCGCACGCTTGCGATCCGCATGGACCTGGACGGCAAGGTGACGACCAGTGAGTGAGGCACGTTCCACCGAACAAGGCTTTATGTCCGCAGCGCGAGGAACTCATATTGCTCCTCGTCACCCCGGGCTTGACCCGGGGTCCATCTGCCTCTGTTGTGTAGAAAAAAGCGGGATCCCGGCTCAGGGCCGGGATGACGAAGTAAATTCAGACGCCTGCTTGGTTTTTCTGTCGAGACAATCCGCCCAAAAGAGCAACGCGTTGAGGACGCGCTCCGCTGAACACTGCTTCACGCCTTTGGTGCGCTCCGTCCAACAGGGTTTCACGTTTCTGAGACGCTCTGCCCAGCAGGGCGACGCGTTCGGGACGCGTTCCGCCGAACACGGCTTCACGCTGATCGAGCTGATGGTGGCCGTGATGATCTTCGCGATGCTCGCCACCACCGGCGTGCTGCTGCTGCGCGGCAGCGTGGATGCGCAGGCGGCGGTACGCGGCCATCTCGAGACTCTGGGTGGACTTCAGCGCGGCATCTCGACGCTCGACGCGGATCTGGCGCAAGCCTCCGCGCGGATCAGCCGCACGCAGGCGGGGACGCTGGCCCCGGCCTTCTTCGGCCGCGCCGCGCAGGACGATCTGCCGCTCATGCAGTTCGTGCGCGGAGGCTGGAGCAATCCCGGCAATCTGCGCCGTCCATCGCTCCAGAAAGTGGAGTATTGGTGGAGGGAGCGGCGGCTTGAGCGGATCGGCTATAATTTTGTCGACGGTGCCGTGCCGCCGGAGCCGGCCGTGATCGCGCAGAATGTGACGGACCTCAAGATCCGCTATCGCGCGCCGCGCGGGGACTGGCTCGATGTCTGGAGCCCGGAGAAACCGGACGACATGCCCGTCGCCGTGGAAATGACGCTCACTCAAGGCAAGGCGCCGCCACTGGTGCTGCGTTTCCTCGTCGGTGCCGGGGCGGGCCAGACGCCGAAGGGGCTAAACGCCCCAACGGAAGGAGCGCCGGGTGGAACCTGATCGGTTCATCAGCCTCGCGAGGCGAAGCGTTCCCACGCAGGAGCGCGGTGCGGCGCTGCTCACCGTGCTTTTGCTCGTCGCGATCTTGTCCGTCATCACTGCCGTGGCGCTCGAACGGCTGACTCTCGCCAGCCGGATGACGCGTAACCTCGTTTCAGCCGATCAGGGCCGGGCCTATCTGCTGGCGGCCGAGCAGGCGGCTGGCGTCCAGCTTGGCGACATGGTCAAGAGCCGGCCGGACCGCACCACGCTCGCGGGGGGATGGCTGGGCACGCCTCAGATCCTGCCATTGCCGGGCGGCGAGGCCGTAGCGCGGGTGCGCGACGCGGGCAATTGCTTCAACCTCAACAGTGTGGTGAGCGGCGGCGGTATGGACGGCAAGATGGTCGCGCGGCCGGAGGGGATCGCGCAGTTCTCGGCCCTGATGCGCCTGCTGGGCGTCGACCGCCTCGTGGCAGACCAGATCGCGGTTTCGACCGCCGACTGGATCGACGAGGACAATGTGCCCGGCCCGGGAGGGGCGGAGGACGAGTATTACAGCCGGATCGACCCGCCCTACCTCACGGCCAATAATCTTATTGCGGACCCGAGCGAACTGCGCGTGATAAACGGGGTGAGCGCGGACGTGTATCAGCGCGTGCGCCCGTGGATCTGCGCGCTGCCGGAGACGGCTCTCTCGCCGATAAACATCAATACGCTGCTGCCCGATCAGGCCGTGCTGCTGGCCATGCTCGCGCCGGACAAGCTGCCTATCGAGCGGGCGCGGCAAGTGCTGGCGCAACGGCCGCCGGATGGGTATGGCAGCCTCAATACATTCTGGGCACAGCCTACGCTCGCCAGCCTCGGCCTTGGTCCGAGCGGCACGGAACAGACCCGCCTTACGAGCCGCTGGCTCGAAGTGGCGCTCACGGTCGATCTGGGGGGTGATCAGGTGGACGAAACGGTGCTGTACGACGCAGCGCAGCAGCCCGCGCGGCTGGTGCGGCGCGTGCGTGGCGAGGGAGGCTGAGCGCGCAATGTCTGTCGATTATGTCATCATGCCGCAGGCGGACGACGACGAGAACTGCCGCTGGCTGCGCATCTCCGACGGGCGGATCGTGCGGCGCGGACGCGGGACCGACTGGTTGCCCCCAGCCGACGACGATGATGAAGGCGAGACGGCGGGCCGGGTACTCCTCGTCCTGCCAACCAGTCTCACGACGCTGCACTGGATCGCCTGCCCCGGCATGACGCAGCGGCAGGGCGAAGCAGCAGCGCGCCTGATGGCAATGGAGGCCAGCATCGGCGATGCGGGCCTGCTTCATTCGGCAGCGACCAGCGAGGAGGAACCGGACAAGCCGCATATGGTGGCGGTGACGAGCCGCGCGGCCATGGACTATTGGCTGGACTGGTGCGCGCGCAACGGCGTCTCGCAGGCGGCCCTTGTGCCCGCCGCCGCACTGTTGCCTGCGCCCGAGGATGGGCTGGTGCGCGGCGCGTTCGGTCCGAATAACGTGATGCGCGGAGCCGATTTCGCGCTGGACGGCAACGAACCCTATTCCGCTCTGCTGACCGAAGATCAGAAGATAGCGGAGCTGACGCCGGACGCGGCCGATGCGGTGCTGCTCTCCGCCCTGCGCGATCCGCCGATCGATCTCAGACAAGGCGAGTATACCCGCCGTGCGCCCGCGCTCTTCACGGCGGCTCGCCTGCGCCGGTTGGCCCTGCTGGGCGTGGCGATCGTCACTGTCGGCCTGGTCATCTCGATCGTCACCATCATTCGCCTCAATGCGGAGGCCAGCCGCCTCAACCGGCAGACCGTCGAGCTGGCGAAGACCGTGGACCCCTCCGTCGTGGATGCGGCGGACGCGGAGCCGAAGGTCGCCGCGCTGCTGGCCCAGCGGGGCGGGTCGGGCGGCTTCACGGGCACGATGGCGGGGCTGATGACGGCGATGCAGACCAGCTCTGCCGTGAGCATGACGAGCGCAAGCCAGCTCGCGGACGGATCGCTGCGCGTGCGCCTCTCGGCGGCCAAGGCGGACGACATCAACGCGGTGCTGCTCTCCATTCAGGAGGCCGGCTGGCGGATCAGCGCCAATAGCGTGCAGCAGCAGGGGGCGGTCTTGATCGCGGATATCACGGTGGTGCGCTCATGATGCAGTCCATGCGGCAGTGGTGGAACAACCACAGCGAAGGCGAGCAGCGCTTCATGACGGCGCTTGGCGTGGTGATTGCCCTCGTCATTTTCTGGCTGGGGCTCTGGCGACCGATCAACGGCGCGGTTGACAGCGGATGGGAGCGGCAACGCGCCGCGCTCGATCGCTACTCGTCCGTGCGGGCAAAAGTGGAAGCGATTCGCAAGCTACCCGCAAAGGGATCGAGCGGGGCCAACGTGCCGATCGATCAGCTGGTCGGGCAGAGCGCGGCGGAAGCCGGCTTCACGCTGGATCGTGCCGCCGCGCAAGGCGACGGTCGGATGGCGATCACCATTTCCTCGGCGCGCATGCCCGCGCTGATGGGCTGGCTCGCGAGTCTGGAAGCGGCGGGTGTGCCGGTGGAGACCGTCAGCATAGCGCCGGGAGCGAGCGAAGGGACTGTCGCAGTGCAGGCCGTGCTGCGGGAGGCGGGGCGATGATCGGCCTTCCTCACTCGCGGCGGACCCGCTTTGCCGTTCTGATCTTCGCGCTGTTTGCGCTGGTTGCGGTGCTGCCGCTCCGCGCGGTTGCCGGTATGCTGCGCCTTAACGATATGGGCGTCGCCGCCCGGTCGCTGCGGGGGCCGGTCTGGTGGGGCGGCGCCGACGAACTTCAGATCGGCGGCGTGCGCCTCGGCACTGTCGACGTGTTTCTTTCGCCGGTTCAGCTGCTTGTGGGTCGGGCGCGCATGGACATCCGCCGCCAGATCGGCCAGCCGGACGATATCGCCGGCGCGGTCTCGCTCGGTTGGGGCACACGCGGGATCGACGATGTGACCGGCACGCTGCCGCTGGCCGCCGCCCTTGCACCGCTGCCGGTAAGCAGCGTGATGTTGGAGGACGTCTCAGCGCGCTTCTCGGGCGACACCTGCGTTCACGCCGAGGGGCGGGTGCGCGCTAGGATGATGGCGGTCATCAACGGTCTCAGCCTTGCCAACGGCCTGACCGGAGAAGCGCGCTGCGACGGCGACGCGGTGGAGCTACCGCTGGTCAGCCAGTCCGGCATGGAGCGCCTGATCGTTCGCATCACTGCCGGTGGGCGACTGCAGGCGACGATGCATGTGCGGGTCAACGATCCGCTGATTTCTGCTGGGCTTGCCGCCAATGGCTTCCGCATGATCGGCGGGGAGCAGGTGCTCCGCATAGACAGCAAGCTCTGAGAGCCATTTGGTGATTGAGCCGCTGATCGGCGTCGGAGCGGGGCTCATCGCGGGCAGCTTCCTTGCTGCCATCGTGACCCGCTGGCCAAGAGGCGAGGGCGTGCTGCGCGGGCGATCGCGCTGCGACAATTGCGGGCGAACGCTCTCCGCACGCGATCTGGTGCCTGTGCTGAGCTGGGCATTGGCGCGGGGCCGCTGCCGCACGTGTGACGGGGTCATCGACCCTGTGCATCCGATCATGGAAGGGGGCTGCGCGCTGATCGGTGCAGCGGCGTTTGCGCTTGCCCCGCCATTCCCGGCAGTCGTGCTGGCGCTGGGGGGCTGGATGTTGCTTGCGCTCGTCCTGCTCGACTGGCGGCACCACTGGCTGCCGGACGCGCTCACTCTGCCGTTTGCTGCATTGGGCCTTACGCTGGGGGAATGGGCGGGCCTGCCGCTCTTCGTCGACCGCGCCATCGGGGCGGCGGCGGGATATGGCGCGCTCTTCCTCATCGCGCTGGCCTATCGCGTGATCCGTCGCCGGGAGGGACTTGGGCTGGGCGACGCCAAGCTGCTTGGCGGAATCGGCGGCTGGCTCGGCTGGGCGGCGCTGCCGATCGTCCTGCTTGTGGCAAGCGTGAGCGGGCTGGTCTGGGCCGGGATCGGCGCGATGCGTGGTCGCCCGGTCCATGCCACCACGGCGCTGCCGTTCGGTACGTTCCTATGTCTTGCGGTGGTTCCGGCTGCGTGGGTGGCGGGCTTGCTCGGTCTGCTGTAGCCATGCCAGTCGCTCTGGCGGGTGCGTCATCTGAGAAAAATGGTGCCGGATGCAGGATTTGAACCCGCGACCTTCGGTTTACAAAACCGCTGCACTACCACTGTGCTAATCCGGCGCGCCAAGGCTGGTGCGCGCCATAACCTCAAAATACGCCGAACGTCCAGCCTTCGGTGCAGGCAATTTCGTCAGAAAGTCCAGCCGGGGACCAGCGTGCCGGCTCGCCATGGACGTGGCGAAGCCATGCGGCGGTGAGCAGCGCGTCGGTCGCATGATCCGTGTAACGCGGGATCGGCGCGTGTGGAGGCGATCCGAAAGCCGCCAGCGCGGTGTCCAGCGCAGCGCCGTCCCGCATCTTGGACCGGCTTTTCGTTCGTCCCGCCTCCAGTGCAGCAAGGCTGGTATAAATCTCGACGATGAGCGGGCCGGAGGCGGGCACCGGGTCGAAAGGCCAGATGGGGATAGCGCCGCCGAGCCGATGGAACAGCCGCATCGCAGTGAGGCTGGACTTGCCGACTTGCGCGGCGCCGACAAGATTGAGGCAGCTATAGGGTGAGAGCCCCATTTGGCGCTGACCCAACTCGCAGACCCGCATTCGGCCGGCGCCAGCAGGATAGAGATCGCCCAGATCGCGGTGCTGGCGGAAATGGCGACGCAGCTCCGGATGGGCGAGCACGCCCCCGGCGGAAAGATGGGGGTCTTCCGTACAAAGAGTTTCGACCAGCTGCCACAGCGCCCGCGCGTCGGCGGGTGTGTCCGCCCAGCCGGGAAAATAGGCACCGTGATCGACGAAGGGCATGGCGGGGGAGAGATCCATGCCGATCAGCATGTCCTCGTTGCGCGCGGCCACCTCGCCCAGCCAGTCCAGAGCTGAGGCCCGCGACCAGAAGCGCCCCTCGGGCGGCGGGATCAGCCGGGGTGGTCCCTCTGCCTCCGCCACGGCCAGGGCAATGCCGGGCGGATGGGAGACGGCGGCGCCCGACCAGTCGAAGCAGGCAAAGCGATGGAACCGGCGGATCACGCCTGCCTGCCGCTCCTCAGATCGTCCCAATAGGCAAGCCGCTCGGCAATCCGCTTCTCGAAACCGCGATCGGTGGGGGCGTAAAAGGTTTGAGGGCGCATCTCCTCGGGCCAGTAGTTGTCGCCGGAGAAGCCCTGATCGGTATCGTGGTCGTAGGTGTAGCCCTTGCCGTAGCCGATATCCTTCATGAGCTTGGTCGGCGCATTAAGGATATTGGTCGGGGGCATCAGCGAGCCGGTCTCCCGCGCGCTGCGGAACGCCGCTTTCTGAGCCGCGTAGGCGGCGTTGGATTTGGGCGCGGTGGCGAGATAAAGGCAGGCCTGCACGATCGCGAGTTCGCCCTCCGGAGAGCCGAGAAAATCGTAGGCATCCTTTGCGGCGAGGCACTGGACGAGCGCCTGCGGGTCCGCGAGCCCAACATCTTCGCTGGCGAAGCGCACAAGGCGCCGCAGCACATAAAGGGGCTGCTCTCCCGCAACGAGCATCCGCGCGAGATAATAGAGCGCGGCCTGTGGGTCCGAGCCGCGCAGCGACTTATGCAGCGCGGAAATAAGGTTGTAATGGCCCTCGCGATCCTTGTCATAGACGGCCACGCGCCGCTGGAGGAAGCCTGACAGCCCGGCCGGATCGAG
This sequence comes from Sphingobium sp. CR28, assembly GCF_052327305.1. Lineage (GTDB taxonomy): Bacteria > Pseudomonadota > Alphaproteobacteria > Sphingomonadales > Sphingomonadaceae > Sphingobium. The sequence continues at coordinate 2,680,500 of NZ_CP182486.1, forward strand.
CGGGGCGGGCAGGTTCACCGAATAGAGCGTCTCGACCTGATTGAGCAGGAAGCGGCCGTCGCCATCGGCGCTGGCGATAAGCGCGGCACGCGCTTCGTCCGTGAGGGGTAGGGGCAGGCCCACCAGCGCCTCGGCACGCGCGACGAGTTGCTCCAGCGCGGCGGCATCGAGCCGGTGCAGAATGAGCACCTGTGCTCGTGAAAGGAGAGCCGCATTCAGCTCGAAGCTGGGATTCTCCGTCGTCGCGCCGACGAGCGTGACTGTGCCGTTCTCCACATAGGGCAGGAAGCCATCCTGCTGGGCGCGATTGAAGCGATGAATCTCGTCCACAAAGAGCAAAGTGCGCTTGCCCGCGCGCGCCGCGTCCCGTGCCTCGGCAAAGGCTTTCTTGAGGTCGGCGACGCCGGAAAACACGGCGGAGATGGCAGCGAAGCGCAGGCCAACTGCGTCAGCGAGCAAGCGAGCGATGGTGGTCTTGCCGGTGCCCGGCGGCCCCCAGAGGATCATTGAGGAGAGCCGCCCTGCGGCGACCATGCGGCCAATCGCGCCTTCCGGCCCTGTGAGATGGTCCTGCCCGACGACATCCTCCAGCCGCGCGGGGCGAAGCCGGTCCGCAAGGGGTGCATCGGCGCGGGGAGTCTCCGCCCGTTGCTCGTCTGCCTGTGTTTGATCGCCGAAAAGATCCGTCATGAGTGGGACATAGGGCGGCGAAGAAAAAAGTCATCGGCCCTATTGCCGAGATTTCAATAAGATATATCTTAGACATATCGTGAGTCGTTTTAGAAGGAATTATCATGTTTGGACTTCACAATCATCGGCACCATCATCACTTCGGCCCGCGCGGCCGGGAGGCCATGCGCGGTCGTGGCGGCTGGGGGCCGCTCTCCAGCGGATGGGAAGGCGGGGAGGATCGCGATGGCGGTCGTGGCCGGCGACGCGTCTTTTCAGGGGATGAGCTGCGGCTGGTGCTTCTGAGCCTGATCGCGCAGGCGCCGCGCCATGGCTATGATCTCATCCGTGAGATCGAGGAGCGGTCGGCGGGCGGCTATGCGCCGAGCCCCGGCGTCGTCTATCCGTCGCTCACCATGCTGGCGGACATGGACCTGATCGCCGAGCAGGTGACGGAAGGCGCCAAAAAGCTCTTCGCGGTCACCGAGGCGGGATCAGCGCATCTTGCCGAGCGGCAAACCGAAGTGGACGGGCTGTTCGCGCGCCTCGCCGCGATGGGCGAGCATAATCGCCGGGGGCACCGGGGACCAATCCGGCGTGCCATGGGTAACCTCAAGCAGGCGCTGATGCACCGCATGGACGAAGGTGACATCGACGAGGAAACGCTGCACCAGATCGCCGCGATCCTGGACGAGGCGGTCCAGAAGATCGAAAGGCTCTGACTGTGACTGCCGTATCAGCCATGGCTCGGGTGCCCACCGGAAGCGCGAGCCGTTATCTCCAGCAGCTTTGCAAGCACTGGCAGCATGGCTTTGCCGTCACCTTCACAGCCGAGCATGGAGAAATCGTCTTCCCACGCGATGCACGCGGCGCTGACTGGGCGGGTGATGCGCAAGTGACGTTCGATGCGGAGGTAGAGCATTTGCGCATCCGCATCGATGCAAGCGAGGCGGGGCAAATGGAAGGGCTAACCAGCGCGGTGGAGAGCCATCTCGATCGCTTCGCGTTCCGTGAGGCGCCGCTTAGTTATCGCTGGGAACGCGCGGCCAGCGCTTCATAGGCCTCCAGCATCGTCCGGTTGGCGCGGTCCCACACATAGACCTTCGCGGCCTCATGCCCCGCCGCGCCCGCCGAACGACGCAGTTCCGGATTCTCGATGAGCATCTGGAGCGCGTCCGCGTATGCCGTCACATCGGTGGGCGGCACGAGGAAGCCCGTCACGCCATGCTGGACCAGATCGACCGACCCGGTGGCGTTCGCGGCGACGACCGGCACGCCGCAGGCCATTGCCTCGGTCGTGACGTTGCCGAAGGTCTCGGTGACGGACGGCATGAAGAACATGTCCATGCCCGCTACGGCCCGGCCGAGCGCATCTCCCGCCTGAAAGCCGGCGAAAACCGCATCCGGAACCCGCTGCGCGAACCAGTCCCGCGCTGGCCCGTCGCCGATGACAAGCACCTTGAAGGCCACGCCACGCGCACGCAGCGTCTCGACGACACGGGCGAAGATGCCGAGGCCCTTCTCAAGGACGAGACGGCCAAGAAAGCCGACGGCGACCTCGTCATCGCCAATGCCCAGATCGCGGCGCCAGGCCAGATCTCTGCGGCCCGGATTGAAGAGATCATGATCTATGCCGCGCGACCAGATGTCGACCGGGCTTTTCACGCCCCATTCCAGCAGCAGCGCGCGCATGCTGGGGCTGGGCACCATCACCTGATCGACCTTGTTGTAGAACTGGGTCTGCATGCGAACCAGAAGCGGCTCTAGGAAACCGAGGCGATAATAGCGCGCATACGTCTCGAACCGCGTGTGAAGCGACGCGAGGACCGGCAGCCCGTTCTTGCGCCCCCATTGCAAGGCGCGATGACCGAGGCGATCAGGTGCGGAGACGTGAACGATATTGGGCTCGAAGCGCGCAAGATCCTGCTGGATGGCGGGAGACAAACCCTTGGCCATGCGATATTCCGCGCGCCCCAGCGGCAACTTCCACGAAGGCACGGAAACCAGATCGCCGACCGGCTCGAAGGCCGGCTTATCGGTGGTCGGAGAATAGACGCGAACGGCGGCGCCAGCATCGAGCGCGGCGCCCATCAAATTGTTGAGCGCGTGGTTCGCTCCGTCGCGAACATAGTTATAGTTGCCACTGAAGAGGGCGATGCGGAGGTCCGTCGCAGCCATCGCGGCGCTATAGCTTGGTGACACACCGGTTCAAGCGGAACTTGGAGGACCGCGCAAGGCGGCTGGTATGGAGCTGCCGGGCGTGGCAGGAGAACCACATGTCGATACAGACCCTGTCGCTGGATGCCCTGCTTACCGGAGCACCCGCCCTTATTGCGCCGGGCGTGATGAGCGCGATGGACAAGAAGCCCCGGAGCGGCACGGTGCGGATCGGCTGGCTGGGCGTGGAAGGCGATCATCAGGCCGACAGCTTCCATCATGGCGGACACGACAAGGCGATCCACCTCTTCCCGCAGGAGCATTATGAGTGGTGGCGGGAGCCGCTGGGCGACCATGCCCTGCTGCGAGCGCCGGGCGCCTTCGGGGAGAATCTGGCCACGCGGGGCGCGACCGAAGACGGGCTGTGTTTGGGCGATCGCTTCACGCTTGGCAGTGCGCTGCTGGAGATCAGCCATGGCCGGCAGCCGTGCGCCAAGCTCAACTTCCGCTTCGGGCAACCGGATGTGCTGGCGAGGGCGGTGCGGAGCGGCCGCTGCGGTCTCTATCTTCGCGTGCTGAAGGAAGGGGAGGCGCAGGGCGGCGACGTCATGACGCTGACCGAGCGGCCATTGCCTGAATGGAGCATCGCGCGCGTGTTCCATCTGCTCATCCAGGGCGGGCACAAAGCGGATCCTGCAGGCGTGGCGCAGCTGGCGGTGACGCCGCAACTGGCAGAAGCATGGCGCAGCCGGGCTATCGCGCTGGCGCGGTAAGGGTCGATTGGAATTCAGCTCTGGCGGCCCGCAAATGCGGCTTTCCCAAGCTTCCGGTGCTCACGACCCCTAAAGTCGCTGCGCTCCGGGTCTTGTTAACCGGCATTTCGTCACGCCATCTTCTGAATGCCGGTCGATCCGAGCCTATTTCAGGCCTCCTCCTCCGCGATGTCCTGCGGCGGATGCAGACGCAGCCGTGTGACGCGCTTCGGATCGGCGCCAGTGATTTCCAGACGCCAGCCGCTGCCGGGCTGCACCAGAATATCGCCTATGGCCGGCACTTTGCCCGCAAGGATGAAGGCGAGGCCGCCGAGCGTATCCACGTCATGCTCGACCTCGGCCAGACGGGGATCGATGACTTCCCCCGCGAATTCCAGTTCCGCGCGTGCGTCGGCATCCCAGAGGCCATCATCGAGCGGCACGAGCAGCGCTTCCGGCTCGTCATCATGCTCGTCTTCGATGTCGCCGACGATTTCCTCGACGAGGTCCTCGATGGTGACGAGGCCGTCCGTCCCGTCATATTCGTTGAAGATGATCGCGAGGTGCGTGCGTTTGGCGCGCATCTCAGCCAGAAGATCGAGAACGCCTGCGCTGGGCGGCACGAAGATGGGCTGACGAATGAGCGGGGCCAGCGTCTCCGGCTCGGGCTCCTTGCCGGCCAGAATGGCGAAGGCATCGCGAATGTGGATCATGCCCGTCACCTTATCGAGCGATCCGTCATAAACCGGAATACGGCTGTGGCCCGCCTCCGCAAACAACGCGACGAGCTCGGCAAAGCTGGCATCTTGAGAAATGGCGACAATGTCCGCGCGGGGCACCGCGACATCGTCCACGGTGTGCTCGCTGAAATGGAGCATGTTCCGCAGCATCTGTCGCTCGATGGGCGTCAGGTCGCCCTTGACCGGGGCAGAGGCGTCATCGCGGTCGTGCTCGGCAATGACATGCTCGAGTTCCGCGCGGAGCGTCGGCTCCTTGTCTTCGCCGAAAAGCAGGGCGCGAAGGCCCTGCCATATTCGCCCGCCTTCGCTGCTACTGTCGCCTTCCTTGGCGTTATCCTTCGCGCCCTCTCTGGCGGAGTGCGTGCCGTTCTCGGCCATCGTCCTGATCAGATCCCTGTTTAGTCGTCCAGCCCGCCTGGGCCGGTCTCGCGGTCCCCATATGGATCAGCAAGGCCCAAGGTTTCAAGAGCGCGCGTTTCCATCGCCTCCATACCCGTCGCCTCGTCATCTTCCAGATGGTCATATCCTACGAGGTGAAGCGTGCCGTGAACGATGAGATGCGTGACATGATCGGACAGGCTGATGCCTTTATCGTCCGCCTCCCGTGTGCATGTTTCCAGCGCGAGGATCATGTCGCCAAGCTGGGTCTCGCCGTCATCCGCATTGCCGTCCGCGCCGATGACCATTTCCAGGAGGTCGGGCTGGATCATCGGGAAGGACAGGATGTTGGTGGGCTTGTCCTTGCCGCGCCACTGCTCATTGAGGCGATGCACTTCGGCATCGTGAGAAAGTTTGACAGCGATCTCCACTGCCGCCGGAGCCGTGGCGAGCCCGGCATAGGGCGTAAGCGCCAGCGCGGCACGAGCGGCCTTGTCGGCAAGCGCCTGCCAGTCTTCCCCGGCCGACCATCCATCACCGGCCAGTGTCGAAACCTCAAGCATTGCACATCCTCATTGCGCGAGCCGTCACGCGTCCGGCCCTTCATAGGCCTGCACGATGCGCCCGACGATCGGGTGGCGCACAACGTCCGCCACCGAGAAACGAATGGTGGCAATGCCTTCCACGCCTTCCAGACGATCAACGGCATCGGCCAGGCCGGAAATGCCCGGCTGAGGAAGGTCGACCTGACGGGGATCGCCGCAGATGACCATGCGGCTGCCTTCGCCAAAGCGGGTCAGGAACATCTTCATCTGGGCAATGGTCGTGTTCTGGGCCTCGTCCAGCACGATGAAGGCGTTGGCAAGAGTGCGCCCGCGCATGAAAGCCAGCGGCGCGATCTCGATCTCCCCGCTCGCGATCCGCCGCTCGACCTGCTCGGCCGGCAGCGTGTCATAAAGCGCATCGTAAATGGGACGGAGATAGGGATCGACCTTCTCCTTCATGTCGCCGGGCAGGAAACCAAGGCGCTCGCCTGCTTCCACGGCCGGGCGCGAGAGGATCAGCCGATCGACAGAACCCGTGATGAGCTGGCTCACGGCCTGTGCCACGGCGAGATAGGTCTTCCCCGTGCCTGCCGGCCCAAGCGCGAAGATCACGTCCTGCCGGGCAAGCGCTTCCATATAGACATGCTGGGTGGCGGACCGCGGCACAATGGTCTTCTTGCGCGTACGGATCATCACCTTGGGCGGCTCGGAGACGTCCTGCCGCAGTATGCCGTCCAGCGTGGGCTGCGCGGACATGGCGATCACGGCTTCCACGGCGCCGCTGTCGATCGTCTGGCCCACGGAGAGGCGATTATAGAGGCCCTGAAGCACATCGCGCGCGCGCGTGGCTGCTTCCGCCTCACCCTCGATCTGGATGCGGTTGCCTCGCGCCGAGATATAGACGCCGAGACGATTCTCGATCGCCACGAGGTTCTGGTCATATTCGCCGAAAAGCGCTCCGAGCAGGAACGGTTTCTCAAAATCCAGCTCCAGGCGGACACGCTCGCTGGCACTGCTTCCCGAGCCGGCAGCGGCTGGAATCTGGCGCTTAGCCATGCGTGAGGCTCTGTGAGAGGCGACTCGGTGCGCGGGGCGCGGTGAGGCTGATCGTCATCGACGACCTTCATGCCAAGCCCGAAGGACAGCGGCAAGGGCGATATGGCTCGGCTGGGCTCGAAATGAAAAGGCCCCGGCAAACGCCGAGGCCTTTAATCGCATTTTCGTCCGACTTTGCGGGCGATCAGGTCATAGCGATCTTGACGCTGCGGCGACGCATTGCGCCACCTGCGAACGCAAAACCGCCGATCATCATCATCCAGCTTGCCGGCTCCGGGACGGCGCCCGGCACAGTCCAGAAGCTGAGGTGTGAAATGTCCGGCTGATTGCCGCCATTGTTCAGCAGGCCAAGCGTCGAGAAGTTCGTGCCGCTGCTGGCACCGGCACCGGCAATTTCATAAAGCTTAAAACCGGTCGACGCTTTGACCGTCACATATTTGATCAACGTGCCATCCAGCACCGTCCAATCGGTGAACTTTCCTGTGCTGGGATCGGCGTTCGGCGAGAAAGTGAAGAACGAAGGATTATCGTCACTCTTGCCGAAAAGGCTGAGGTTGAGCGTCGATGCATTGACGCCCAGAGCAGCCGCCAGCGCGCTTTCCACGTCGCTCAGATGATCGTTGCCAGAGGCGGTGCAACCGGTGTTGACGAGGTCGATAACCGGGCCGGTCGAGCATGCCAGTACAGCGGCAGAGCTGGGAGTCGCGATAGCGGCGACTCCGAGGGCCGCGATGATTGTGAAATTTTTCATAATATTACCCCACATTCTCATCCGAATTACCTACGGATTATGGCCTATTTACCATTATCGCTGTCATGCCGACAGTGAACGAAAGAGGCACGAGGCATCCGTCCCGAATTGAGACATGCCGAAAGGCCGCTAACGTTCGAGCCGCGTCAGGCGGCAGCCTTCTCCAAGATCACCGCGCCCAGGCTGTTCGGCCCGGCGGAGACGATCTCGACATCGACCATGTCACCTATGGCGGCGGCCGAATTCTCCACGATCACTGACTGGAGCCAGGGCGACTTGCCGACGAGCTGGCCGGGATATTTGCCCTTGCGCTCCAGCAGTACCTGCGTGCGCCGCCCCAGGGTCGCCTGATTGAAGGCAAGCTGATCGGCATTGATCGCGGCCTGGAGGCGCTGAAGCCGCTCGTCCATGACCTCGGGCGAGACCTGCCCATCCATATCTGCCGCCGGGGTGCCGGGGCGGGGCGAATATTTGAAGGAGAAAGCCTGCGCATAGGCGCTCTCGCGCACGATGCTCAGCGTCTCCTCGAACTCGGCGTCGCTCTCGCCGGGGAAGCCCACGATGAAGTCGCCCGAGAGCGCGATATCCGGCCGGGCGGCGCGGACGCGCTCTATGAGGCGCAGATAGCTTTCCCGCGTGTGGCTGCGGTTCATCGACTTGAGCACCCGGTCGCTGCCGGCCTGCACGGGCAAGTGAAGGAACGGCATGAGGCTCTCCACCTCGGCATGAGCGCGGATCAGCCCGTCACGCATGTCATTGGGGTGGCTGGTGGTGTAGCGGATGCGAGTAAGGCCGGGCAGCCGGTCCAGCGCGCGGATGAGCCCATCGAGACCCTGCGGGCGGCCAGCCTCGTCCTCCCCGTCCCATGCATTGACGTTTTGCCCAAGCAGAGTGATCTCCCGGACGCCTGCATCCACCAGCGCGCGGGCTTCATCCATCAGCTCCGCCCAGGGCCGGCTTACTTCGGCGCCGCGCGTATACGGAACGACGCAATAGGTGCAGAACTTGTCGCAGCCTTCCTGCACAGTGAGAAAGGCGGAAGGGCGCTGACGCTGCGCACGGCCGGGCAGGGCGCCGAACTTCATTTCCGCCGGCATGTCCGTATCAATCGCCGGGCGGCCTTGCACCGCATCGGCAATAAGGCTGGGCAGGCGGTGATAGGCCTGCGGGCCAACGACGATGTCCACGCTCTTCGCGCGCCGCCCGATTTCCGCGCCCTCCGCTTGTGCGACGCAACCCGCGACGGCGATCATCGGACGCGAGCCATACTCGCGGCGCAGCCGGCCAATATCGGAATAGACCTTGTCCACTGCCTTCTCGCGGATATGACAGGTATTGAGCACGACAAGATCCGCATCCGCGCCATCCGTCGCCGCCGTCATCCCCTGCGCGCCGAGCAGCTCGGCCATGCGCTCGCCATCATAGACGTTCATCTGACAGCCGAACGACTTGACATGGAAGGTGCGGGGCGGGTTCGGGGGCGTGGTCATGCGGCGCCTATACAGGCGGGAAGCGCAGCAAGGAAGCGGGAGCAGAATTCTCATATGCGTCGGGAAGTGGGAGGGCGAGATTTGAAGCAGCGCGGAGGAGGCGAGCGGACGGAAGTCAGCCGCTATGGCGTCGCTCTGGTGGCTCTGCTGCTCCTTGGCGGCTGCGGGACGCTGCCCCCGCTGCGGACCATGGCTTGCCCGAGCGCGCCCTCGGCCCGCGTGTCCCTGTCGACGGATGGGCAGACGGAGCATACGACGCTTTCCGTGCTCACCTATAATATCGAAGGTCTTGGCTGGCCTGCCCGGAGTGGTCGGGCCGCGCAACTGCGCGAGATTGGCGCCCGGCTGGGCGCAATGCGCGCTGCAGGGACGGCGCCGGATATTGTCATGGTGCAGGAGATGTTCAGCGGCGCGGCGAAAAAGGCGATCATGGCGACCGGCTATCCGGCGATCGCCCCCGGCCCAAGGCGGACCACGCGCCAAAGCAATTCGACGCGAGAGCGACTGCCGGGCCGATCACGGCTTCTGCTCGGCGAGCTGGGCATTCATCTCACAGGCGGAGGTCTGGCGATTGCATCGCGCTATCCCATCGTGCAGGTCGCCACGCGGGCTTATGGGCGGCGCTCCTGCGCAGGCAAGGATTGCCTCGCCAACAAGGGCATCATGCTTGCGCGCATTGCAGTGCCTGGCGTGCCGGTGCCCATCGATCTCTATAATACTCACATGAACTCGCGGGGTGCCTCGGGCGCGTCGCCAGAGCGCAGTCTGGCGGCGCATGGCCGACAGGCGCGGGAGGCATCGGAGTTCATGCTCGATACGCATGAGGACAGCTACCCCCTTGTTCTGGGAGGGGATTTCAACATGCGCCACTCCGAGGAGCGCTGGGAGAACTTCGCGATCCAGCATGCGCTCAGCGTCGTGCATCGGGACTGCGCGCAGCCGGATTCGGGCTGCGATGTCCGCCTGAGCTGGGACAATGACGAGCCGTGGATGGACACCCAGGATCTGCAGCTCTTCTGGCAGGGGCAGACGGTTGCGATCCGGCCGATGCGCGTGGAAGCAATGTTCGACGGCGGAGCAAGCGGCCCGCGTCTCTCGGACCATGACGGCTTTCTGGTGACTTACGAGCTGAGCTGGCCGGCCGGAACGCCGCGACGCTTAGCCTGCTGACGCCAGCGCATCACGCGCGGCCGCAATGCGCGCATATGTTTCCGATGCCAGCGTCTTTCGGTCAGGATGCGTGCCGGGATCAAAGGCGTCGAGGAAGTGGAGAGTGAGCGTCTTTGCGCCGGGACTGCCCAGAACCCGCACGGCATTGGCAAGGCCGCTTTCGCCCTCCTGCCATGCGATTACTGGCCCGAACGCCCCATAATCCAGCACCACCGGCTGGATATGCATCGCGCGTGGCGGGGGAAGAAGCACCGCGAACAGCGCAGGTTTGAAGGGGAGCAGTGCCCGTCCGTTCCCGGTCGTCCCTTCTGGAAACAGAGTGACAGGCTGATGACTGGCCATGGCGGCGCGGACAGTCTCCACCTGAGCGCCGACCTCGCCGCGCCGCTCACGCGCAATGAAGACCGTGTTGTTCTGCCGGGCGAGCCAACTCACGATCGGCGCGCGAGCAACGGCGTCCTTGGAGATGAAGGCACATCCGGTCGCTCCGCCGAGCGCCAATATGTCGATCCAGCTCAGATGATTGGCGATGTAGAACACATCTCGCCGCAGCGGGGCGCCCCGGACGGTGACGCGAAAACCGGCGATGCGCGCGGCGGCGCCCAGAAAACGCGGCGGCCAGGGCGACGGCCCGAAGAGCTTGGTGACGAGGTGGATCGGTACGACGATCAGCACAAGCGCGATCAGTCCGGTCAGTCGGAACAGGAAGCGCGCACGCGTCATCACGCCTGACATGGCGCGGATCGATCAGCCCTTGCGGTCGAGAGCGACGCCGTAAAGTTCCATGCGGTGGTCCACGAGGCGATAGCCGAGCTTTTCGGCGATCTGCTTCTGAAGCTGCTCAAGTTCCGGATCGACGAATTCGATGACCTTGCCCGTCTCCACATCGATCAGATGATCGTGATGGGCTTCGGGCGCAGGCTCGTAGCGGGCGCGTCCGTCGCCGAAGTCGTGGCGCTCCAGAATACCAGCTTCCTCGAACAGGCGAACCGTCCGATAAACCGTGGCGATGGAGATATGCGGATCGATTGCCGAGGCGCGTTCGTGCAGCTTCTCGACGTCGGGATGATCTTCGCTCTCGGACAAAACGCGCGCGATGACGCGGCGCTGCTCGGTGATTCTAAGGCCGCGCTCAACGCAGAGCGCTTCAATGTCGATGGTCCGGCTCATATCGTCATGTCTAGCGTATTTTCAGTTCGACGAAAGCCCATTCCACCCAAAGGCCATGTTTTGAGAATGAAGGCCGGTAGCCGCCGCGCGGTTTGCACGGCGGCTGCGTGAGCTGTTTCAGCCGCGACCCCGACGCCGCGTCGTCCCCAGGCCGATCTTCTTCGCAAGATTGCGGCGCTGATCGGCATAGTTGGGTGCCACCATCGGATAGTCGGCGGGCAAGCCCCACTTCGCACGATAATCGTCGGGCGTCAGACCATAATGCGTCATCAAATGGCGCTTCAGCATCTTGAGCTTCTTACCGTCTTCAAGGCAGACGATGTAATCCGGCTTGATCGACGAGCGGATCGATACGGCTGGCTCGGGCTTCACTTCCGGTGCGGGGGCCGGATTTCTCAAACCGGAAAGAGCGCCATAGACATTGCTGATCAGTAACGGAAGATCCGACACGGCAACGCTGTTGTTAGAAACATGCGCGGCCACAATATCCGACGTAAGTGTGACGAGCATTTCTTCCTGACCCGATACTTCGCTCATGCTTTTATCCTTAATATAGAATCTGGGGGGCTATTCTTATTTTCATTGGCTCGCCGCAGCCCGGAGAGCGCGCAGTGACTATACCGCAGAGCCATTTTCTGCAACCCGTAAGCGAAATTTTATGCTTTCAGATCAAGTTTATGGAGTAGCTGATCGCATCGAAGACTTCACCGCCCTTGCCCCGGTAATAATTATGTCGCCGGCTATATTGAACAAAGCCAGTCCTAGCATAGAGATGTTTGGCAGGATTACCGTCCCTGACTTCGAGAAAGCACCGGGCGCAATCGCCGGATCGCAAGAGCTCAAGCACATGCTGAAGGATCGATTGACCAAAGCCCGAGCGCTGATGATCTGGACTGACGGCAAGCAACATGAGTTCTGCCTCGTCCAGCACGACACGCACCAGTGCGAAGCCCACGGGACTGTCCCCGAGCCTCCCGATCACCAGCCATGTTCCCGGCATCGCCATGATCGAGCGGGCCTGACTGGCAGACCACGCCTCGCCGAAACGCGGATCGAACGCTACGGTCATCACAGCCATGCACTCCCCAATCACCCAGTCGGGCGCGTCATGATGCACAGTGAGACGCAAGCCGCTCATTGGACCGGACTTGCCTGTGCGGAGAGCGAGGCCATGGGCTTTGCATCCGCGCCCCTCCCGTAAATCGGTGTAGCGGGTAGGGACCGCAGGGCGGACGGCAGGAGCATGATACGGCGCGTGTCCGGCAGGACGGGAACGGCGAGACCATGCCCATTACGGGCGGCGATGAGTTGGGGTGCGCCGGAGCCATAAATGGCTTCATCGCCCAGTATGTCGGCCAGTTCGCCGATTGGTGTGGAAACCGGAGCGGGGGAGGGGCTGCTTGCCTGCGGGGGCAAGCGCTTCCAGAAGAGTTCGCCATGGCCGCCGATCATGGCGACGATAAAAGGCTCGACGGGTCGATAGTCTGCGCGCACAATCGCGCCCACCAGATCCAGGCAATCATAGCCCGACACCGGCGCGTCCCAGGCAAAGCCGAGCGCGCGTGCCGCCGCGAGGCCGACCCGCACGCCGGTGAAGCTGCCCGGCCCTACGTCCACGAGAATTTGGGTGGCGCGGCCGGAGCCGGGAAATCCCGCAATGGCGGGGAGAAGCGCTTCGGCATGGCCGCGACCCAACTCCACATGATGCGAAGCGAGGAGACGATCACCCTCGAACAGCGCAACGGAAAGGGCAGTGGTCGCGCAATCGATGACGAGTGTGCGTTCCGACGTATTCAGGTCCGGTGGAGGCGAAACGGACGGAGAGGTGTCAGGCGTGCCAGGCCCCGGGGATGGCTCCGCTGAAGACTGCTCAGACAGCGCGCACCTCGGTCACCTCGGGCACATAATGCTTCAGCAACTGCTCGATGCCGTTCTTGAGCGTGGCGGTCGAGGAAGGGCAGCCCGCGCACGCGCCCTGCATCCGCAGATAGACACGGCCCTTGTCGAAGCCATGATAGATGATGTCTCCGCCATCATTGGCGACAGCGGGGCGCACGCGAGTCTCGATGAGATCCTTGATCTGGTCGATGATGTCGGCATCCGCCGGATCATCCTCGTGGATAACCCCACCCTCTGCCGGGACAGCGAAGCCAGCTGCGCTTGCCGGATGGAACAGCGGCATGTCCGCGGAGAAGTGATCGAGCAGGATCGCAGCGACCTCTCCCTTGAGGGCGGGCCATTCGACACCGGGAGCGGCCGTGACCGAAATGAAATCGCGGCCGAAGAACACGCCCGTCACATCACCCAGATCGAAAATGGCTTCCGCAAGGGGGGAGGCTTCCGCTTCCTCGGGCGAGGCGAAATCCCGCGTGCCGGCACTCATCACAGTGCGTCTCGGCAGGAACTTGAGCGTGGCGGGATTCGGTGTGGGTTCGGTTTCTATGAACATGCTCGTCTCGTTTGCCGGGGGTACATCCGGCTCGATTGTCATCTGGGGATTTTGTGGCGGCGAAGCAAGCCTAGCGTGTCGCGGTCGGGGCGGCTGTCGCCGGCGCGGATGACGGCTGAGGCGCCAGTGCGGGCGGCGCGATCTCCGGCATCGGCACATCCTTGCTGAGCGCAATGGCCGACCAGCTCTTGTCCGCAATCAGATAGCGCTGGGCAAGCGCCTGAAGCTCGGCGGGAGTTACGTTCAGAAGGTCGCTCCCGAGGGAACGCATCATGGCCAGTCGGCGGGGATCGCGCGTGTAGCCCTCAAGCTGGCTCATCCAGAAGGCGTTGCCCGTGCTTGCCCGGCCCAGAAGCTGGCGGATCGGCTCCACCTGTCGTGCCAGTTCATCCGCGCTGATCGGATTGGCGCGCAGATCATTGGCGATTTCATCGACGAGGGCGAAGAAATAGGGGATGCGCTCCGGCCGCAACTGCGAGTTGATGAGGACATAACCGCCGCTCTGGCTGGCGAACGGCCAACTGCTCGCTGCGCTGGGCGTGTAGGCTGCGCCGTCGATCGAGCGCAGGCGCTCAAACAGCCGATCGTTGATGATGCGCGCGAGCATATCGAGCTGACGGCTCTCACGCACCTTCTCCACGCCGCCGCTGGTGGGCCAGGCAATCGCTGCCGCTGCCTGCTCGGCAAGGCCGTTATGCCTCAGCACGACGGGAGTCGCAGAATGCGCAGGAAAGCGCAGTATCGCGTTTTCCGCTGGTGGCTGAACAGCCGGGCGCGGTGGCAGTGCGCCGAATGTTTCGCCCACGGCGGCAATCACGTCATCGGATTTGACGCTGCCGAAGACGATGATCTCGATGGGGCCGGACGCGAGAATCGGCGCCCAGATGTCTTTGAAGCGCTCGGGTGTGAGCGCCGCGACGGACGCGGGAGTGGCGGCGGCGAAGCGCTGGTCCTTGTCCCGCAGCAGCCAGAGAAGATCGCGATTGATCGCTTCGTCCGCAGAGGAGGGCACAGGATCATAGCTGGCGGTGAGCGCGGCTTTGATGCGGTTGAGCGGTGCCGCGTCCCAGCGCGGGAAGGCAAGCTTGGCAGCGAACAGTCGAAGCTGGTCGGCATAATCGCGCGGATTGCTGATCGCCTCCATGCTGAAAGCGTCCTCGTCGATGCCCAGGCTCAGCGAGAGGCGGCGACCATTGGTCAATTCGTCCAGCTCGCGCTGGCCAAGATTGCCGATGCCGCTTGCCATCAGCGCATAAGGCGCGGCCCAGATCGCATTGTCCGTGCCGGGCGCGAAGGCGAGCTGGCCGTTGCCGAAACGGACGGCGACCCGGACTTTGTCTGCCTCGTTGTCGGTCGTGGCGACGAGAAGGCGCACGCCATTTTCATAGGCCACGTCCTCAATGCCCAGAATGCCGAGCGGGGTGCGGCTGGCGACCTTTCCGGCCGGCGGAAACTTGGGCAACTGGTCCATCGTGACGCTGCCCGCAGCCAGACGCACGTCCTTCGCGGGCTGCACGGGGGCGGCGAGCGCGGCGGCGAGGCGCGCCTGCGCATTGGGCTGAGCCGCACGAAGAGTGAGGAGCGCACGCTCGGCTTCGCCAGTGAACAGGCGGCGAGTTGAGTCGCGCAACTGCTCGGGCGTCATGAACTGGCGGGATGAGCGGAAGATATCGAGCGCGGCCTGTGGCGAGACCACCGTCTCGCGAATGTCGACGGCGCCGACCATGTCCTGCGCCTGCGAGGCGCTCGCCTCGGTCGTTGCGTTTTCGGCAAGCTGGGCAAAGCTGGCTTCCATCGCCGCGAACTCGCGATCCACATCCGCCTTGGTGGGCGGCGTCACGCGCGCGTCCTGAATGATCGCGCGAACATCCTTGAGCGCCTTTTCCCAATCGGCGCTGATCGGCGTGATCGAGACATAAGTGGCGTCGGTCGATCGGGCGCTGTTGTCCTGCAGCACGGCTGCCTGAAGGAAGCTGGCACCCGCGCTGGCCGCCGCTTCCAGGCGTCGGTTGATGAGCTGAAGCGCCAGCGCATCAGTGAGCTTGGCCTGATTATAGGCAATCGTGTCGGCCTTCAGCTTCCAGCTGCGCAGATAAGCGAGGCCGACCGAGTAGGGCGCGCTCGGCTCGACAATGACCTTGACGCGCGGAGCCTTGGGATCGGGCTTGCCGAAATCCGGGATGGGCGTGGCCGGGCCTCGCGCCTTCCAGGACGAGAAACTGGCCTTGATATAGGCTTCCATCACTACGGGATCGATGTCGCCAGAGACGATCACGACGGCACGATCCGGCCGATACCAGCGATCATGAAAGGCCTTGAGCGTATCCGCCGTCGCGCCTTTGAGCGTCTCCTCGGTGCCGATCGGGCTATGACTGCCAAGCGGCTGGCCGGCGAAATAGAAAGCGCGCGTCGCGTCCCCGATGCGGGTGCCGGGGCCAAGCGACTCCCGCCGCTCCGCCATGACGACGGCGCGTTCCGCTTCGACGGCTTCGGGCACAATGTTGGGCGATTCCATCATGCCGGCGAGGATCTTGAGGCTCTCCTGAATGCCGGCGCTTCCCGCTTGCGGCAGATCGAGCGCATAAGTGGTGCCGACGGTCGTGGTCTGGGCGTTGCTATCGCTGCCGAAGGTGGCGCCGAGCCGCTGCCAGACGCGCTTGGCCTCGCCATCCGGAACGAACTTGGAGCCGCGAAAGGTGAGATGCTCGATGAAATGGGCGAAGCCGCCTTCCTGCGGCTTCTCCATGAGCGAGCCCACGTCCACCCGCACGCGGATCGACACCTGACCGGGCGGCACGCGATTGGCACGCACGGCATAACGCAGGCCGTTGTCCAGCTCGCCGAAGCGCCATGCCGGGTCCATGGGCACGTCGCTATTCTCGTAAAGCCAGCCGCGCGGAGGCGCGCTCGGCGCGGCGGGCAGAGCAGCTGCCGCCTGTGCCTGAGCGACGGAGGGAAGAAGGAGCGAAAGCGCGGCAAGCGCGGCGCCGAACCGGCGCGCGAGGGAGGAGATCATATCACCTTCCTAGGCCGCTTTCTCCCTGCCGTCACACAGAAACTTGTCGCAACCCGTCGGCGAAAGCGCCGGGCGCGCCTCAGCGCGGGGTCGGCCGGGCCGCGCCCTTATGTGCGCCGACGCCGCCCTTTCTGGGGCCACGGAAGCGGCGCCGTGCGCCACCGCCTGGGCTATCGCCATCCTTGTCGCCGGGTGCGCGCTGGCTGCGCTGCTTTTCCTGATAGCGCTTCTGCCCTTCCGCGCGGCGGGCCTGCTGCTCGCGAGTCTGCGGCGGGCCTTTCATCTGCCGCACCGGCACAGGCTTGGGCAAATTGCGCACGACGTCCATGAAGTTCTCGGGAAGCGGCTCGATCTCGATCTTCTGGCGCGTGAGTTTCTCAATCCCGCGCAGATAGGCGCGCTCATCCTCGCCCACCAAGCTGAACGCCTGCCCCTCGCGCCCGGCGCGCGCGGTGCGGCCAATGCGGTGGACATATTGCTCGGGCACATTGGGCAGCTCGAAGTTGAAGACATGGCTGACGCCGGACACATCGATGCCGCGCGCGGCGATGTCCGTGGCGACGAGCAGCTTCACATGCCCGGCGCGGAATGCCTGCAACGCCGTGGTGCGCTGACCCTGCGACTTGTCTCCATGAATGGCGACGGCTTCGATCCCGGCGCCCTTGAGGAAACGCACCACCCGGTCTGCGCCATGCTTGGTACGGGTGAAGATGAGCGCCCGGTCGATCGTCTCGTCGCGCAGCTTGATCGTGAGGAGCGCCTGCTTCTCCGTCTTGTTGACGAAGGTCGCGCTCTGCGTGACGCGCTCGGCGGTGGTCGCCTGCGGCGTCACTGAGACAGTGATGGGGTTGCGGATGAACTGCGCGGAAAGGTCCGCAATGGTCTGGGGCATCGTGGCCGAGAAGAACAGGCTCTGCCGTTCGCTCGGCAGCATCTTCACGATGCGCTTGAGTGGCGCGATGAACCCGAGGTCCATCATCTGGTCCGCCTCGTCGAGCACCAGAATCTCGACCTTGCCGAGCGTAAGGGCCTTCTGGTCGATGAGGTCGAGCAGGCGGCCGGGCGTCGCCACGAGAATGTCGCAGCCTGCTTCGAGTTTTCTGATCTGGCGGCCGATCGGCACGCCGCCGAACACGCAGTCCACCATCAGGCTGGAAAAGCGGCCATAGTCGCGGAAGCTCTGCGCAATCTGGGCGGCGAGCTCGCGCGTGGGAGAGAGCACGAGCATCCGGCAGGCGCGGGGCTGAAGCGCCTTGGGAGAGGCGGAGAGGCGGTGCAGCGAGGGCAGGGCGAAGGCCGCCGTCTTGCCGGTGCCGGTCTGCGCGATACCAAGCAGATCGCGCCCCTCGAGCAGCGAAGGAATCGCCTGTGCCTGGATGGGCGTCGCTTCCTCGTAGCTTTTCGCCTTGAGCGCGCGCTGGATCGGTTCGGCGAGGCCGAGGGAAGAAAAAGAAACCATAGTCAGAAAGTTGCTTTCGAAACGGAGTTGGGCCCCCTCTAGCGGCAACATTGCGAAATGTCAGGTCTATTGGCGTTTACTCCAATATGGAGCCAAATTCCGCCGGGAGCCACGAAGGACAACGGAAAGTTTACTATGCCGCCTTAAGGATCGATGGCGGAGGAACCGGACATGAGTCACGCGCCAACGACTGGATTGGGAGGCACGCTCGCCCGATGGCGGCAGAAGTTGCTTGCCAGCGACGATATGGGTGCGGAGTCACAGGACGAGACCGGCCGTGAAAGCGGTCCCCTCCGGATGCGGCGGGAGGTCGAGCGGCGCAAGGCGCTTTACGACGATATTGGCGCATTTCTTTTTGCGCATGACCTGGATCTGACGACCCTCAACTTCGGTCTGGCGCTGGATTACATCACCGGCAACGACCTCGCGATCGAGAAGGCGGTGCGCGCGATCCTCCAGGACAAGGGCCGCCTGACCAACACGATTGCGGAGACCATCATCGCCGAGCAGCGGGTGGACGAGCTGACGCCGGATTCGCTGAGCGACATGCTGACCAAGGTGGAAGGCAATCTGGAGGAATTGACCGGACTTGCCGGCCAGTCGAGCAGCTCGGTCAAGGATTTTGGCGCGGAACTGCAACGCGGCGCATCGGAACTGGCCGAAGAGCGCGCGGGCGGCGACACCATTGCTAAGCTGGTTTCGCTCACGCGCACGATGATCGAACGCACACGCGATGTCGAGACGCGGATGCGCGAGGGGCAGAAGCAGACCCGCCTCCTTCAGAAAAGCCTGGAGAATGCGCGAAAGGCAGCAGAGCAGGACCATTTGACCGGCTTGCCGAACCGGCGCGCCTTCGAGAGCAGGCTGCGCGAGGAAGCCTTGGACGCGCGCGGAACCGGCGATGCCCTCAGCGTGGCCTTCTGCGACATCGACCACTTCAAGATCGTCAATGACACCCATGGTCATGACGCCGGGGACCGCGTGCTCAAGTTCGTGGGTGGTCTGCTATCCAAGATCTCGGGCGAGAAATGCCACGTTGCCCGCCACGGCGGCGAAGAGTTTGTCATGCTGTTTCGCGGCAAGTCGGTCGCCGAAGCCGCGAAAGTGGTGGATGATGCCCGCGCCGACATGGCGGAGCGCAACCTTGTCGACCGCAAGACTGGTGAGCGCCTTGAGCGCGTGACCTTCTCGGGCGGCATTGCCGATGTTTTTGGTTATCCCGAGCCTCGCGACGCGCTGAAGGCGGCCGATCGCGCGCTGTATCTCGCCAAACAGCACGGCCGCAATCGCGTCTACATCGCGCACGACATCGAAGAATAAGAGGGCCGGGTCACGCCCGATCCGGGGGCTGAACCTCAGAAATCCGGCTGATCGTAATGCGTGGGCGGGATGATGACTTCCATCCGCTCGGCCAGAAGAGCGCGGAATGATGGCCGCGACTTGATGGCGGCATACCACCGCTTGGTGGGCCGGTGGCCCTGCCAGTCTATGCCGCCGAGATAATCCGCCACGGAGATATGCGCCGCTGCGGTGATGTCCGCCAGCGTCATCGTGCCGCCGGCAAGCCAGCTGCGATGGTCCAGCAGATAGTCGGTATAGTCCATATGCGTGTTGGCGCGGCGCATGGCCTCACGCAGCACGCCTCCATCGGGCGCTGCCCGGTGGACGAGCCGCTTCTTCATGCGCTCATGGAGCAGGGGCGCAACGACGTCGCCAAAGACGATCTGGTCGAACCAGGCAGTCAGCCGGCGTATTTCCGCCCGATCGACCGGCGAGCCGGACATGAGCGGAAACTGATCGACCGTTTCCTCGAAATATTCGCAGATCGCCTGACTGTCACACAAGGTGATCGAGCGCGTGGCGTCGGTGAGCACTGGCGTGGTCCCGGCGGGGTTCATCTGCATGAAATCGTCGCGCGGCGCCCAGGGCGATTCGCGCTCAAGATCATAGGTGACGCCCTTTTCCGCCATGAGAAAGCGGACCTTGCGCGAAAAGGGACAGAGCGGGAATTGATAGAGGAGCCACATGGAATGGCTCTGTTAGGCTCAAGCGAGGCGAAGCGGAAGGCACTTCACCCGCAGGCATGCAATATAGTTCACTCCCGAAAGAAGGTCAGTTCTCCACCCCGGCCATCCCGTCGCGCACACCTTCGATCACGCCGCGCATCGCTTCCTGCATCGCGGGGAGCATCTGCGCCACCGCGCCCGCCATGGCACCAGCCATTTGCGTTCCCCGGCGCATCTTGCCATCAAGATCCCGCTCGAATTCAGGGTTGTTCCGAGCCATCACGTCGCCCAGCGTCGCATCGCGCGGCAAGCCTGACGGCGCGGCGTCGGGATCGGCACTCCGCACAGCTTCGGCCATGCCGCCCACGGGCATGGCCAGCAGGGCGCGAGTCACCGCGGCCATCGCATTTGCCATGCGCGCCTGCGTGGCGGGATCAGACATTCCCTTTGCCAGTTCGCTCCCATCCACGGACTCACGGGCAAGCGCGGGATGTGCGCCGAGAAGAAGGGCTGGCACCAGCGCGAAACCGGCGGCGCGAAGAGAAAGGGTTGGGCGTGACATAATCCAGGCTCCTGATCGGGCATGGCGGCGTCAATAAACGCAAAGACCACGCTGTGGATGAAAGCAGCTTTCGCCAGCCTGAATGGAACAGCGCCCCGGCTTTGATCGTATTGCGCTCATGGACCCGAACGCCCACCGAATAGCCGTGGTGGCGGCCATCGCGCTGGTCTCTGCAACCAGTGGAGTGGCTCTGGGCAACTTCGCGGTGTCGAAGAGCCCTTCGGCGAGCGCCATGTTCGCCGGAGCCGATGCTGTGACGGACGAGACGGCTGCGTTCGAGGCATCTCCACCGGAAGCGCGCCCCGATCTATCGCCGACACATTATAGCTGCACCGGGTGCGATGCTCGCCTTCACAAGGACGTTGCCTTCGTCGATACGTTCGAGCCGTTCGATAACCCGTCGCCGCCCGAGCCCGCTGCCGTCACCTATGCGCCGGTCGATGCGCCACAGCCTGCCCGTCGCCTTCAGAATGACCCCATGACCATCGACACCAAGGTGGGAGACGTATCGCGTCCTCGCGCAACGCCGGGTGCCGGCGTACTGGCGCCTCCGGTGCTCAGTCCACCGCCGCCCGAGCCGGTCAATCCAATTCTGTAGACTTCGCTCAGGTCGCGACGAGTTGCAGCGGTACGATCTCGATGATGATGTCACCCGTGGCGAGTTGCTGCGCCGCCGGTTCCCAAAAGCCGATGATCTCGTCTCCACGATGGATGCGCACGCCCAGGCCGGTCGAGAGCGCGGCGAGCGGCTTGCCGACTTCGCCCGGCCGGACGGCGCGCTCAGCGAGGCGCACCTTGCCGCCTGTTGCCGCAAGATCAGTGAGATAATCCGCAACGCGTGGCCCCTCGCAGGAGCCAGCGAGCAGGAGGCCGGCGAAGCTCGCGGGATTGATAACGGTCGTGGCACCGGCCTGCCGGGCCAGCAACTCATTGTCCTGCGCCCGCACGACAACGCTGATCGGCACATAGGGCGCCAGATGGCGGGCAGTCAGCGTAATGAGGATCGACGTATCGTCCCGCCCGGCCGCGACGATCACGGACTGCGCACGCCCCACGCGCACATCGTCGAGGGTCTGATCCCGCGTCGCGTCGCCCTTCAGCACATTGCAGCCCATCGCCTCGGCAATAGCGAGCGAGGCATCGTCATTGTCTATGACGACGATGCACTCAGGCCGGACGCCACGCGCCGTGAGCTCGTGCACTGCCTCCGCGCCGCTGGTGCCATAGCCGACGACGATGATGTGATCGGTGAGTTGCTGCTGGATGCGCGCCATGCGCCACTTCCCCAATACGCTGCGAAAGACGAAATGATAGGCTGTCCCCAGGAAGATGAGCCAGACGAAAATGCGGATCGGCGTGACGAAGAACGTCTCGAAGAGCTTGGTCCGGTCGCTGATGGGCACGATGTCGCCATAGCCGACGGTCGTGACCGTGACTGTGGTGAAGTAAAGAACGTCGATGAAGCTGATCGGTCGGCCGGGATTATTCGTATCCGCAAGACCGTCCGCATCAAACCAGTGGACTACCAGCACCACGGCCATAAGCGCCAGAATCAGCCCGACGCGCCAGCCAAGATCGGCCCAGACCGGCAGCGCGGACCGGCGGCGCAGGAAGGCATGGGCCGGCGGGCGGGGATCGTCGCGACGGGGCATCGACCAATGGGTGCCACTCCGCACTATCGAGGGCAAGATGCTTTGCGGATGAGGAGAGGGGAGCGGAGCGGCCTAGAAGCGTGCCGAGACCGCCGCCAGCGAAGCCTCATGCGTGAGGTCATAGTGGAGCGGCGTCACCGCGATATAGCCCTCCGCCACTGCCGCGAGATCGCTGTCCGGTGGAACGCTGTCCGAATGATCCAGACCAAACCAGAAATAGGGGTAGCCGCGCGGGTCCACGCCCGTGACGATGCGGGTGCGATCGACATCATGGAAACCCTGCCGTGCGACGCGGATGCCCTTCACTGCGTCTGGCGCGATCGCCGGAAAATTGACGTTCATCAGCGTCTTGGGATTGTGCGGAAGCTCAAGCAGACTGCGGACGACTCGTTCGCCCCAGACCCGCGCAACGTCGAAGGGCACGGCATCGCCCTTATGCTCCTTGCGATACACTTGGCTGAGCGCGATCGAGCGAATGCCCGAAATCGCGCCCTCCATCGCTGCCGAGACCGTGCCCGAATAGGTGACGTCCTCGGCCAGATTGGCACCGCGATTGACCCCCGAGAGCACGAGATCGGGCGGGGCGTCTTTCATGAGATGGCCCACCGCCAACATCACTGCGTCCGTTGGCGTACCGGAGACGCTGTAATGCTTCTCGCCATGCTGGCGCAGGCGCAGCGGCCGGGAGAGCATGAGGCTGTGGCCCGCGCCGGACTGCTCTTCGTCCGGAGCGACGATCCAGATATCGTCGCTGAATGCGCATGCGATCTCGTGCAGCACCCTGAGTCCGGGCGCATGCACGCCGTCGTCATTGGTGAGGAGAATGCGCATCAGCGCGGCACGAGGCGATCGAGTCCACCCATATAGGCGGCGAGCGCCGGGGGCACATCGACCGAACCGTCCGCGTTTTGATAATTCTCCAGCACCGCGACCAGCGTGCGGCCGACGGCGAGGCCGGAGCCGTTCAGCGTGTGAGCGAAGCGGGTGCCCTTCTCGCCTTCGGGGCGGAAGCGGGTATTCATGCGCCGTGCCTGGAAATCATTGCAGGTCGAGACCGAGCTGATCTCGCGATAGGTTTGCTGGCTGGGCAACCACACTTCGAGATCGAAGGTCTTGGCGGCCGTGAAGCCCATGTCGCCAGTGCAAAGCAGCATCCGGCGATAGGGCAGGCCAAGCGCTTCCAGAATGCTCTCCGCGCTCTGAAGCATATGAGCGTGCTCATCCGCCGCCTGCTCGGGCGTGCAGATGGAGACCAGCTCGACCTTCTCGAACTGGTGCTGCCGGATGAAGCCGCGCGTGTCCCGTCCGGCCGAGCCAGCCTCCGAGCGGAAGCAAGGAGTGAGCGCAGTCATGCGGATCGGCAGATCGGACTGGGTGAGGATCTGCTCGCGCACCAGATTGGTCAGCGAAACCTCGGCGGTGGGGATCAGCCAGCGGCCGTCCGTGGTGCGGAAAAGATCTTCGGCGAACTTGGGGAGCTGGCCCGTGCCGACCAGTGCCTCGTCCCGTACCAGCACAGGCGGATTGACCTCCTCATAGCCATTTTCGCGTGTCTGCACGTCCAGCATGAACTGGGCGAGCGCGCGGTGGAGGCGGGCCATCTGGCCGCGCAGCGCGGTAAAGCGCGCGCCGGACATGCGGGCCGCGCTCTCGAAATCGAGGCCGAGCGCCGGTCCGAAATCGGCGTGATCCTGCGGCGTGAAGTCGAAAATGCGCGGTTCGCCCCAGCGCTTCACTTCCACATTGCCGGTTTCGTCCGTGCCGGGCGGGACATCGTCGGCGGGAATATTGGGAATGGCGAGAAGCAGGGCGTCCAGCTCGGAAGCCGCAGCGCGCTCCTCTTCTTCAATGGCCGGGAGGCTCGTTTTGAGTTCGGCGACTTCCGCTTTGAGCTGCTCGGCGCGCTCGGCTTCGCCCTTCGCCATGGCCTGACCGATCGCCTTGCTGGCGTCGTTGCGGCGGGCGAGTCCTTCCTGCGCACGGGTGGCGGCGGAGCGGCGCCGCGCATCCAAATCGAGCAATGCGGATGAGCCCGCTTCCAGCCCCCGCCGGGCAAGGCCGGCATCAAAGGCTTCGGGATTTTCGCGAATGGCTTTTATGTCATGCATGGCCGGCCGCCTATGCCGCTTCGCCGCAAGGGGATCAAGCGGCGCGGCCGATGGCCGCCTGCTTTGATGGGACGAGGGGGCAGCGTGCGTTCAGGGACATTCTGCTCCGTTAACCTGAGGTAACCGCCCGGCGTCCGGAAAAGCGCGCGATCAGCAGACGGCCCGTCGCGCGATCTTTCTGCGCGCTTGTCTCGGGGCAATGGCGCGATTATAGGCGCGCCAAGGTGACCGGGTGCGTTCGCCTGGTCGAAGGGCGAGAACAGCGATGGCCACGGCTTCCAGTACGACGACAGATAAGGCCACTAACGATAATAGCGGGCACACGGAACTCCCGGAGGGCTATCGTCCCAGCCCCGACGAAGAGTTCATGAACCCCCTCCAGCTCGAATATTTCCGGCGGAGGCTGCTCGACTGGAAAAAGCAGATTCTTGCGGAGGCGGAGGGCACGCTGGCCGTGCTGCAAAGCGAGCCGCTGCGTGAACCCGACCTCAACGACCGAGCATCGAGCGAAACCGACTGGTCGATCGAACTGCGCACGCGGGACCGGCAGCGCAAGCTCATCTCAAAGATCGACGCGGCGCTCCGCCGAATCGAAGACGGCGAATATGGATATTGCGAAGTGACCGGAGAGCCGATCTCGCTTGGCCGGCTGGAAGCGCGTCCCATCGCCACGATGACAGTGGAGGCGCAAGAGCGCCATGAGCGCCAGGAAAAGATCTCCCGGGACGATTAAACCCAACGCATGACAGGCCCGATGGCATGACAAGTCCCGACGAGCATGAGGACAATGGGCCTCAAAATCGCGGCTCGAAGCGGGACAGCCTTTTCCTGCTCGCGGCAGCCCGGCTCGAAGGTGGCGACTCGGTCGGCCGGCTGCGCATCCGCAACCTCTCCGAGACCGGCCTCATGGCCGACTGCGAAACGCCCCTCGCGAAAGACGACAAGGTGATTGTCGATCTTCGAGGGGTCGGGGAGGTATCTGGCACAGTAAGGTGGTTCGCGGACGGGCGGATCGGCATGGAGTTCGATCAGCGGATCGACCCGCAGGGCGCCCGCAAGCCAGTCAGCAAAGGCCGGGAGGATGTGCCCAGCTATTTGCGGCCGATCGTCTCCGGCCGGCCCGGCTTTCGCCGCTAGGACCGACGCAGTCTGGACGGCCGCGAGCGGCATCCAGAAAAGCATGAATTTGTGGAAGTATTGAGGGGAGAGCTGCCTGTTGCACGGCGCTCCATCCCCTCAGTGCTGAATCTGGCGTTTGCCGGTCTTACCGGCGGCCCCTCTCCAATGATTCTTTTATGTACGCCTCAGCAAGACGGCACTTAGCGGGGCCTGCGGCAAAAAAAAAGGCCGACGCGAACGCCGGCCTTTGAGTCTTAGGAGAGGATGCCTGAAAGGCAGGTTCAAGTTAGCAAATGCAGCATTTGCTGCAAGTGCGAAAACGCAACCTTTGAATGCAAAAAATGCAACTACCTCTTATCGTGATGAAAAACCGAGATAAACTGCCGCAGATGAGCAAAATCGGCCATAATGATGGAGTTGGTTGCGCTGCGAGCGAATAGGGCTTGCGCCGGCGTTTAAACCAGATCCGCACGGCGAGGTTGACGAGTTCCGTAGCGTCAATTCGGGACAGTCTTGCGGTCAATGGTGGTCCACCTGCGCCGAAGCGATGCGGAAAAGACCATCTATATCCGTCACCGTATCCCCAATTTAGCCCGTGATACGATTCCTACTTCGCGAAGGTATCGCACTGGCGCGGATCGCCCGAGTCGAGGCCTTTCTTGAGCCAGGTCATGCGCTGCTCGCTGGACCCGTGCGTAAAGCTGTCCGGCATCGGGCGCTGGCCGGCCTCACGCTGAAGCGTATCGTCACCGATCGCTTGAGCCGCGCGCAGACCTTCTTCCAGATCGCCCGCTTCCATAAGGCCCGTGCGCTTGCCCCAGACGCCGGCATAACAGTCCGCCTGCAGTTCCACCCGCACCTGAAGAGCATTGCCTTCGCTCTGCCCAAGCTGGCGCTGGGCACGATTGACCTCGGCCAGCGTCCCTTCGAGATCCTGAATATGATGGCCGACTTCATGGGCGATCACATAAGCCTGCGCGAAGTCGCCCGGTGCGCCGAAGCGCTGCTGGAGCTCGTTGAAGAAGTCCGTGTCGAGGTAGATCTTTTTGTCGAGCGGGCAGTAGAACGGCCCCATGGCGGACTGAGCGGCGCCGCAGCCCGAGCGTCCGCTACGGGAATAGAAGGATAGGACCGTGGGCGCATAACGCTGGCCGTGCTCGGCGAAAATATCGTTCCACACTTTCTCGGTCGTCCCGAGAACCTTCAGCGAGAAGCTCTGCTGTTCCGTGAGCTGGCCACGCTCGACCTGTGTGCCCTGCGGGGCCGGGCTCATATTGCCGCCGCCTCCGCCCATCGGGTTCAAGCCGAGGAACGCCATGACCGCGAGCGCGATAACAATGCCGACACAGCCGAAGCGACTACCGATCATGGGGAGAAGAAGGCCGAAAAGACCGTTGCCGCCACCGAAGCCCATACCGCCGAAGCCGCCGCTGCTGCCGCCCTGCTGGATCTCGTAGTTGCTGCTCTCTTCCTGATCGTCCAGACGCATGGTGGTAGCCCTTGGTCAAACTCTTTACCGGCGACGAAACTAGGCGGCGCGCGACGGGCTGGCAACGACGAACGGCGTGTCGCGTGCGTTAGATGCAGCCTTCATGAACCTATTGTCATTGGCGCGTCGCGTCCGCTTCCTATATCGCAATGCGCCATGGACATGCCGACAAAGCCAAGGCGGCGGGATTGCGCGTCGCTCCCCTTGCCTCAGGAGGTGGCGCTGGTGCTGCAAGGCGGTGGCGCTCTGGGCTCGTTTCAGGCCGGTGTCGTGCAGGAGCTTGCACGGCTGGACATCGAGATCGACTGGGTCGCCGGTATCTCGATCGGCGCGGTCAACGCTGCGATCGTCGCAGGCAATCCGCCGGAGCGGCGGGTCGAGCAACTGACACGCTTCTGGGAGTTGGTGAGCGGCGGACTGCCGGATCTTTTCCTGCCCGAAGGCAACAGCGTCCGAGAAGCTGCTCATCTGACCGCTGCGGCGCTTGTGACCATGTGGGGCGTGCCCGGTTTCTTCCGCCCGCACGGGGTGCCGGCCTGGGCAGCGGCGCAGAAGTCGCAGGAAGCGCTGAGCTATTATGATACGTCGCCGCTGCGGGAGACGCTCGACGACCTGATCGACTGGGAACTGCTGAACCACGGGCCAGTGCGCTTCTCGGTCGGTGCGGTCGACATAGAGAGCGGCAATCTCATCTATTTCGACAATCACGACCCGGCCTGGAAAGGCAAGATCGATGCCCGGCACGTCATGGCGTCGGGTGCGCTGCCGCCGGGCTTGCCGCCGGTGGAGATCGACGGGCGGCATTATTGGGACGGCGGTCTGGTCTCCAATACTCCGCTCGATCATGTCCTGTGCCATCAGACCGGGGACATACTGATCTTCCAGTGCGACCTGTTTCCTGCGGAAGGACCGCTCCCGGCGGAGATGACGCAGGTCTGGTCCCGCCAGAAGGACATTCAATATTCCAGTCGCACTCGGCAGGTGACCGACCAGATGCTGCGGCAGCGCCGGGAGCATAAGGCCATTCGTGCCTTGCTTGACCGCCTGCCGGAGGATCTGCGCGACAGCGCGGAAGCGCGCGAGCTGGAGGAGATTTCCCGCGAGAGCGCAGTGAACATCGTTCACCTCATCTACAAGCTGCGCTCCTGGTCCACGAGCGCGCGCGACTTCGAGTTTTCGCGCGGCACGATGCGCGACAACTGGACGCAGGGGCAAGAGGCAGTGAGTGCCGTCATTGCCCGGGGCAACCGCATCATCGCGGACAATATCGTAAGCGGAAAGACCGCAGCGTTCGATCTGGCGCTGAGCGGTGAGTTGAAGGAGAAGCAGGCATGACTCTCAAGGGCAAGACGGCGCTGGTCACGGGTTCTACATCTGGCATCGGGCTCGCTTATGCCAAGGCGCTGGCCGGCGAGGGGGCCAATGTCGTCATCAACGGCTTCGGCGATGCCGCCGCAATCGAGACGGAGCGGCTGGCGCTTGAAGCGACGAGCGGGGGCAGGGCGCTTTATTCGGCCCATGATCTCACCAAGGTCGATCAGATCGAGGCGATGATGAAGGAAGCCGCCGACACCTTTGGTGGAGTCGATATTCTCGTCAACAATGCCGGCGTCCAGCATGTCGCGCCTGTCGAAGAGTTTCCGATCGACAAATGGAACCTCATCATCGCGCTTAATCTCACGGCTGCCTTCCACACGACGCGTTTGGCCGTGCCCTATATGAAGGGCAAAAAATGGGGCCGGATCATCCAGACGGCCTCGGCCCACAGCAAGGTCGCCTCACCGTTCAAGAGCGCTTATGTGACCGCGAAGCACGGGCTGGACGGCTTCACGAAGACAGTCGCGCTGGAGCTGGCGACCTTCGGCGTGACGGCTAATTGCATTTCGCCCGGTTACGTGTGGACGCCACTGGTGGAAGGGCAGATCCCCGACACGATGAAGGCGCGGAACATGACGCGCGATCAGGTCATCAATGACGTGTTGCTCGCTGGCCAGCCGACCAAACAGTTTGTGACCGCAGAGGAAGTCGCCGCAATCGCGCTGTTTCTCTGCTCGGATGCTGCAGCCCAGATCACGGGCGCGAACATTTCAGTCGATGGAGGTTGGACGGCACAGTGATGAGTGTAAGGCTTTTTTCGTCACCCTGAACTTGATTCAGGGTCCATCTGCATATGGCGTGGATGCTGAAACAAGCTCAGCATGACGGTGACGGAAATTAGCGAGTTATACTTCGGCAATCAGCGCCTTCGCCGTTCCATCGCAAACCAACTCGGCATCTCCCTCGACCAGCCAGCATTCGCCTGCTTCCCAGCGCTGGCCATCGATGGTACCGGCGCCTTCGAGGGGTACGAACCAACGCTCGCCGACTCCTGAGAGGTCGCTGCTACCCGCGCCGAAGCTCTCAATATCGAGCGTGAACGGGGCGTCGCCGGGGCCGAGCAGCGTGGCATCGCTGGCGTCAGCAACATTGACCGGGGCACGCTCGTAGCGGCGGGCGACGCTCACCGCGACGCCATCCACCAGATGCAGTTCGCGCGGGCGGCCATAATCATAGAGCCGATAGGTCACGTCGACATTCTGCTGGACCTCAACCAGCGTCACGCCCGCACCGATCGCGTGAATAGTGCCAGCCGGGATGTAGAAGAAATCTCCGGGCTTGACCGGCTTCCAGTCCATCAGCGTCTCGATCTCGCCGGAAAGCGAGGCCTCTTTGAGACGATGACCCGAGAGCGTCTCGACCGTGCCGATACCGAGCGTTGCGCCGGGCTCAGCGGCGGTGATGAGCCAGCACTCGCTCTTGCCGC
The DNA here is from genome assembly GCF_052327305.1 of Sphingobium sp. CR28. Lineage (GTDB taxonomy): Bacteria > Pseudomonadota > Alphaproteobacteria > Sphingomonadales > Sphingomonadaceae > Sphingobium. The sequence goes on from NZ_CP182486.1 coordinate 2,710,041, forward strand.
CGGGGAGGCCGCGTTCGCGCCCCTGCTCGTCGGTGGGGTGGACCTGTATCGAGAGGCGCTCGCTGGTGAAGATATATTTGACGAGCAGGGGCGGATGGCGCCCTTCCGGTCCATCGAACCACACTTCGCCGATCTGCCGGCCGCCGCCCTCCGGGAAGGTGGCGGGCAGGTCCGTGCGGCCCCAGGGCTTCTCGACATATTTGGTGCTGAGGCGAGTTGCCGTCATTCCTTCGTCTCCGCTTTGGGCGCGATCGCCCGCTTGCCGCCGATCCAGACCTCCACCACGCGCACATTGGCGATATCCGCCGGGCGCGCCAGTTCGATGTCCTGATCGAGCAGCAGGAAGTCAGCGCGCTGACCCGTCGCAAGGTTCCCGAACTGCTTCTCGGCAAAGCCCGCATAAGCCGCGCCTTGCGTATAGGCGCGAAGAGCCTCGGCAAGGGTCAGGCGCTGTTCGGGCAACCAGCCGCCTGGGGGTTCCGCGCGCGCGTCCTCCCGCGTGACGGCGACCTTGAGGCCGAGCCATGGGTCCGCCGGTTCGACTGGCACGTCCGACCCGAAGGCGAGACGGCTGCCGTTCTGGAGCATGGCGCGCCAGGCATAAGCGCCGCCCAGACGGGCCGGGCCGAGACGCGCGGTGGCCATCTTCCAGTCCGAGCTTTCATGCTGCGGCTGCATGGAGGCAATGATGCCCTGCCGACCGAAGCGGGGTAGATCGACAGGATCGACGATCTGGGCATGCTCGACGCGCCAGCGCCGATCGCCTTTGTAGGTCTCGGCCAGTTCTTCGATCGCGCTTAGAACCTCGGCATTGGCCCGGTCGCCGATTGCGTGAATGGCAAGCTGGAAGCCGTCCATCGCGGCGCGGCTCATCTGATTGCGCAGCTGAGTGGAGTCGGTCTGGATGAGGCCGGTCTCGGCGGGCGCGTCCGCATAGGGTGCCTTGAGCCAAGCGCCGCGCGAGCCAAGCGCGCCGTCCATGTAGAGCTTGACGCCTCCCAGCCGAAGCCGGTCATCGTAGAGCCAGGGGGTAGGGGAGGAGCCGGCAATCATCGCGGCCTGCGCGGTGCCGCTGGCGTAGCCCATGATACGGATCACGAGCGCGCCCCGATCACCTGCCCGGCGGAAGGTCTGCCAGTCGTCGATGGTGGTGCCCATGTCCGCGATGGCGGTGACGCCTTTCGCCAGCAACGCTTCCTGCGCCTTCATGAAAGCGGCGTCACGGTCCTTGGGGAGAGGCGCGGGGATCACCGGCTCCATCAGGGCCATGGCCTTGTCGACAAGCACGCCGGTCGGCTTGCCCGCCGCCATCTCGATACGGCCGCCGGGAGGCGCCTTTGTCGCTGCAGTGATCTTCGCGGCGGTGAGGGCGGCATCGTTGGCCCAGCCGGCATGGCCGTCGACCCGGGAGAGCCAGATCGGCCGTCCGTTGCCGATGCCGGCAAGGTCCGCAGCGGTCGGGAAGCGGCCAAGGCCCCATTGTTCCTGATTCCAGCCAAACCCGATGATCCACGGCCGCGAGGGATTGGCGGCGGCATAGGCGGCGATTTTTGCCTTTGCCTCATCGAGCGTCCTGGTGTCCGAGAGGTCGAGATTGAGCTTGAGGAAGCCCAGCTGCATCACATGGCCATGCGCGTCGATCATGCCGGGCACGAGAGTGCGCCCCTTGCCGTCCAGTCGGAAATCGAGCTCCTTCGGCGGCTTATCGCCCGGCCCCAGGCGCTTCTCCACGCGCCCATCGCGGTCGATCAGCAGGCCCGAGAAGTGCACGAGATCGCCCTTCTCATCGACAGTGATGCCGTTCACATTATCGACGAGGCCACTTGCGAGCGCAGGCGCAGGCACCAGCATCGCGGCGAGCAGGGCCGCCTTCACTTTCATGTTGCGCAACTCACGGTTTGGGTATGCGGCGCACCAACGCGCTGGTGTCCTGGCGGGATCCGCCCATCTTCTGAATTTCGGCATAGAACTGATCGACCAGCGCAGTGACGGGAAGCGTCGCGCCCATGGCGCGCCCTTCTTCGAGCGCGAGGCCGAGATCCTTGCGCATCCAGTCGACCGCGAAGCCGAAATCGAACTTGTCCTGCGCCATCGTCTGCCAACGATTTTCCATCTGCCAGCTTTGGGCGGCGCCGCCGGAAATCGCCTCCAGCACCTTGTCCAGATCGAGATGGGCCGCCTGCGCGAAGCGCAGCGCTTCCGAGACGCCCTGCAGGACGCCTGCAATGCAGATCTGGTTCACCATCTTGGTAGTCTGGCCAGCGCCGGCAGGCCCCACGTGGATGATGCGGGCGGCATAGGCCTGCATCACCAGCTGGGCAGCGGCGACCGCCGGCTCTTCTCCGCCGCACATGACGGAAAGCGTGCCGTTTTGCGCGCCGGACTGGCCGCCGGAGACGGGCGCATCGACGCAGTGAATGCCGCGGCTTTCCCCTTCGACGGCGAGCTGCCGGGCGATCCGTGCGGAGACGGTCGTGTGATCGATGAAGAGGCCGCCGGGCTTCAGCGTGCGGAAGGCGCCATCCTTCCCGAGCGTCACTGTCGCCAGATCATCATCCGTGCCGACGCAACTGATGACGATATCGGCTTCCTGCGCGGCCTGCGCCGGGCTGGTGGCAGCAATGCCGCCATATTGGGTGACCCATCCCTGGCTCTTTCCCAATGTACGATTGAACACCGCGATGTCGTGGCCGGCTTTCGCCAGATGCCCCGCCATCGGTCCCCCCATGACCCCCAGGCCAATAAACGCGATCTTAGCCATATGGGCGGCATAGAGCCTGTTTCATCAGAGCGCCAGATACGTTAGGGCGACCGCCATGCACAGTTTAGACCGTATCGAGCCCCTGGACGCCGCTTCTCCGGAGTTTCCCGTCTCGATCGACGACATTCGCGCTGCGCACGCGCGCATTTCGCCGTCCATCGTGCGGACGCCGACGCTGCACAGCAAGACGCTCTCCGCACTCTCCGGCGCGGACGTGTGGCTCAAGTTCGAGAATTTGCAGTTCACAGCTGCTTATAAGGAGCGTGGCGCGCTCAACCGACTGCTGATGCTGGACCCGGCGGCACGCGCCAAGGGCGTGATTGCGGCCTCGGCCGGCAACCATGCGCAGGGTCTGGCCTATCATGGTGCGCGGCTCGGCGTGCCTGTCACCATCGTCATGCCGCGCCCGACCCCGACGGTGAAGGTGATGCAGACGGAGGGGCATGGCGCCACCGTGGTGCTTCACGGCGAAACCTTCGACGATGCCTATGCACATGCCCGCACGCTGGAGGTGGAGCGGGGGCTGACCTTCGTCCACCCGTTCGACGAGCCGGATATCATTGCGGGCCAGGGCACGGTCGCGCTGGAAATGATGGAGGACGCGCCGGAGATCGATACGCTGATCGTTCCCATCGGGGGCGGTGGGCTGTTCTCGGGTATGGGCACGGCGGCACGCGGCATAAAGCCGGACGTTCATCTCGTCGGCGTGCAGGCCGAGCTTTATCCCTCCATGTACGACGTCATCAAGAACGCCAATCTGCCCTGCGACGGCGACACGCTGGCGGAAGGCATTGCGGTCAAGGAGCCGGGCCTGCTCACCCGCCGTTTCGTGGCGGCGCTGGCGGACGATGTTGTGCTGGTCGATGAGCGCAGCCTGGAGCAGGCCGTCAGCCTGCTTCTACAGATCGAGAAGACAGTGGTCGAAGGCGCAGGGGCGGCGGGTCTTGCCGCGCTACTTGCGCACAAGGCGATGTTTGCTGGGCGCAAGGTCGGCCTCGTTCTGTGTGGCGGCAATATCGATATGCGCCTGCTCGCGAACGTGCTGCTGCGCGATCTCGCGCGTTCTGGGCGGCTCGCGCGCCTGCGTATCCGTTTGCAGGACCGGCCCGGCACGCTCTATAATGTCGCGCGCATCTTCCAGGAGCAGGGCGTCAACATCCTTGAGCTCTATCATCAGCGCATCTTCACCACGTTGCCGGCCAAGGGCCTGTCGCTCGACGTCGAATGCGAGCCACGCGACGAGGCGCACCTTGCCCGGCTGATGGCGGCCCTCGCGCAAGCCGGCTACGACGCCGCGAGAGTGGAGCTGGCATGATCGGAGCGCCCGCGCGCCTTCGGATGCAACATCTTCGTGGTAAATGATCTTTTCACTCTCTCCGGTTGGCGGCATAGTTTGACGGGTCGCGAGTCCGCGGCTGGTTTCCGCTGCGGAGAGAGACTGTGAGCGCTGCCTTTCGTTTCCCGCGCTTCTTCATGACCAATGCCGGCCCGTGCCCCTATCTGCCGGGGCGGACGGAGCGGAAGGTCTTTACTGAGCTGGCCGGGGACCATGCCGGCGAACTCAACGACGCGCTCGGCCGCATCGGTTTCCGCCGCAGCCAGAACGTGGCTTATCGGCCGAGTTGCACGGATTGCACAGCGTGCGTCTCCGTGCGGATCGTTGCGAGCGAGTTCATGCCCAATGCCACGCAGCGCCGCCTTCTCCGGAAGAATAGCGATCTGGTCTCGACCGTTTGCAAGGCCTGGTCGACGGAGGAGCAGTTCGAACTGCTCCAGCGGTATCTCGCTGCGCGTCATCCAGGCGGCGGAATGACCGAGATGGACGACGTCGACTATGCCGACATGGTCGAGCAGACGCCGGTTGAAAGCTATATCATCGAGTATCGCGAGCCCGCCGGGCCGAATGGTCCGGGCAGGCTGGTGGGCGCCTGCCTGACGGACCGGCAGGGCGATGGTCTCTCGATGATCTACTCCTTCTTCGATCCTGAGCTGACGGGACGGCAGGGACTGGGCAGCTTCATCATCATCGACCATGTGCTGCGCGCGCAGCAGGGCGGGCTGCCCTATGTGTATCTCGGCTACTGGGTCGAGGGCTCGGAGCGCATGAACTACAAGGTGCGTTTCCGGCCGATCGAGAAGCTGGGCCGGGCGGGCTGGGAGCGCTTTGACGGCGCCATGACGCAGCGCGCGGCAGGAGTGGAGCGGGGTAACGAACCTGCTCTCAGCCGCGACGAGGCCGGTCGCCTCTTCAAGTAAGGCGTTCGGCGCCCACAAGTCGGTCGTTCGCTCGGCCGGTGTTTCCCTTCGCTCATTTCAAAGTCCTGTCCGGCCAGACGCTCTGACCAGCCTATAAGAAAAGGGGCCACCCGATGGGCGGCCCCTTTCTCATTCTTGCGCAACGATCAGAAGTTCTTGCTGAACTCGACACCGAAGCGGCGCGGCGTCAACACGCTCTGTCCGTAATAGCGGCTGACCACGCCACTGTTGATGATCCGGTTGGAGCGGTCATTGGCAATACCGGTGACAGCATATTTATCAAAAATATTATCAGCATAGAGCTTCACCTGAAGCTCCTGCTCGACGAACCGGTAGCCGATATAGGCGCGATTGTTGAAGTAGCCCGGCAGCTTCTCGCCATAGCCACGCAGACCCATGCGGCTATAGATGTTGCCGGTGTAGGTCGCCGTCCAGTTCAGCGCGAGCATGTCGCCCGCATCGTTGACCGGCATTTCATAGGTCGCACCCAGCGCGCCGGAGTGCTTCGGCGAACCAGCAAGACGATCTCCCGACAGAGCGTCTGCCTTTGAGGCGCCACCAATATTATAGGCAATGAGGCCCTTGATGTCGGCCGTGATGTAAGCATCCGTGTAGGAATAGCTGCCGTTGATTGTCAGGCCATCGATTGGTCTCGCGACGAAGGCGAGTTCCACGCCCTTCGAGACCGCCGAACTGCCGTTCACCGTAATGCCGGAGGCACCATTGACTGCCGCGCCGGGCACCTGGATGCCCTTCCAATCGATGTGGAACACTGCGAGCGAGCCGCGCAGCTTGCCGTCGAACAGACCGAAGCGGATGCCGAGTTCCTTATTCAGCGTCGTGTCCGGGCCATAGAACTGCTCGTTCGGCAGCAGGCAGAGCTTCTGGCCGGTGCTGTTCAGAATTTCTTCGGTGCAAGGCACGGCGCTCGTATTGGCCCCACCCAGGCGATAACCCTTTGACACCGTCACATAGGCCATCAGGTCGCTGGAGAACTTGTAGGAGGTGTTGCCCTTCCACACGAAACCGCTCTTCTCTGCATGGCTGGGGCTGATCGTGATATTCACCAGTCCCGGCTGGAAGGCGGGATTGGGACCGAGATCCTTGGTGAAGTCGGCGACGGTCTGCCCTCTGGAGTTCACCTTCGTGCCATAAAGGCGAGCGAAGGGGCCTCTCAGGAGCGGTGTTGTCGAACCGCCCGTCGTGTCCAGTTCATACTTGTAGTAGCGGCCGCCGCCCGTGACCTGCCAATTATCGGTGATGTTCCATGTCGCTTCGCCGAACACGGCTTTCTCTGTCTTCGCCGTGCTACCCCGTGACGCATATTCCCAGTCGTCCGGACGATCGCCCCAGGCGCCAGGCGCTGTCCTCTGGTGGAAGGCATTGAGGCCCGGCGTCTCTTCATGCCCCTCGCGAGACGTATGCTGGCGATTGTAGAAGCCACCGAGAACCCAGCTGATCGGGCCTCCATGCTTGGAAAGCAGGCGCAGTTCCTGGTTGAAGGTGGTGGTCTTGTTCTTGCCCTGCGTCGTAGCGCTGAACGCCGGGAAGAGCTCGTAGTCATAGTTCAGATCGAGCAGCAGATCGGTCTGGTCGCTGAAGGTCCGCTGCTTCTGACGAGTCCAGGCAGTGTCCGACACCAGCTGGGCGAAGCTGCCAATGTCTGCCTCGGTCTCAATCGAGAACAGGTTGGCGACGCGATTTGAAGTGTTGAGATAGCGCTTAGCTGACTCATATTTGCCAGTGCCAAGCACGCCGCCACTGTTGGTCTGGCCGGCGCCCGTGTCCGTCTCCTGATGGACCCAGCTGCCAAAGACGCGCAGCCAGTAAGCCGGATAGAAGCCGAGCTGAGCACGGCTGGAGAAAGTGTGCTCGAAGTTGGCGTCCTTCTGCGAGCGCATGTTGGCAGCGATCTGCTCGGGCGTGCCGATCGAACCGTACCAGCCGTTTGGCGGCGCTCCCGTCGCGGGGTTCACGCCGATAATGTCGCGCTCATAGGTTAGCACGCCACGGCTGTTTACATAATAGTTGAGCGAACCAGCCTGATCGGCAGGATTCCCGAGCGGCCCGCCCGGCTGGGCAAGGGAAACACCGGGCTCCTGGAGGAGGTAATTATAGTCGATAAAGCCGGGGTTGTTCCAATATCCGACCGAACCACGGAAGGCGAGCAGATCCCGGACAATGGGAACGTTGAGGGTCGCGTCGCCATTGACGCCGACGTCATCCGAATGGCTCTGACCAAAGAGGCGGCCATGCATGCTCCCTTCCCACTTGTCCGCATTGGGGCGGTTGGGAATGTAGCGGACGGCGCCGAACATCGTGCCGAGGCCGTAAAGCGTGCCTTGCGGGCCAAGCAGCGTTTCGACACGAGCGATGTCCATGAACTTGAGGTCGATATACATCGGGGTTTCACCGAAATAGATCGCCTCCGAATTCGACGACGTCGATGCGCCAACGCCAGCATCGGAGGTGGTGAGGCCGCGCATGATGATGGTGGCGCCATTCGTGCCCGTGTCGCGGACAGTCAGGCCAGGGGTGAACGCGGCCAGATCGCGGACGGTATCGACGCGGTTCTCGGCCAGCGTCTCCGCGCTCGCGGCGCTGATGTTGATTGGCACATCCTGCAGCATGATGGCGCGACGCGTGCCCGTGACGACGATGGTCTGGCTGTCTGCGGCATCGGCTGCAGACGCCGCATCGGCCGGTGCCTCTTCAGCGGCATAGGCGGCAACGGGGGACAGGCCGGAAAGCGCGGTGGCGGAAAGCAGCGCCAGGCTAAGCGTGGTATTCTTCATTGCGGATCCCTCTTAAGTTGCGACGTTCTCCCCCGGTCCGTCGGTGCTCTCGAGGCGCCGATTATTCCGGAATTCATTCGAGTTTTTCAGGGACGCGAGCCACGTTTTCGGGCCCGTATTTATTACCAATCCCTCATTTCCTCATATTCAACATACAAAGGGAACTGATCGTGCATATGCGAAGTTTGACGTATGCGTCGCGCAAACGTCATGTGCATGTATTACGCTTGGGCACGAAGAACTGCGGGTTTCTGGGAGCCTAGGGCGCCCGGGGGCATTGCTGCGCTTGCGAAGTTTCTTCCCCATGATAAGAATCGGCCCGAACTTTTCCGGGATGGATGACATGGTGAAGAGCGCGGTAATCACGGTGCTATCGGACGGGGTGGCCCGTCCTTGACCATCGCCACTGACATGACGCAGCCCGATATCGCCCGCGCACGGGCTGAGGCGCGCGCGGCTCTGGAGCAGGGGGACTTTCCCCGCGCGGCCCGAATCGCCGAAAACCTGGGAAAAGCCCATCCAAACGAAGCCGAGGCCTGGTTCATTCTTGGCGTGGCGCTTTCCGAAACTGGCCACGTCAATCATGCGTTGGGGCGCATCGAGCGCGCTGTGGCGCTCGCCCCTGATAATGCCGAATATCTCGCCCAGCAGGCGCGGTTGCTCGTGCTCCTGCGCCGCGACGACGAAGCGCGCGCGGCAGCAGCGGCGGCCACTCGCGCGGGCAGCGACGATCCGCTGGTGCTAGATACGATAGGCTGCGTGCAAGCGCGCCTTGGCGACCACGGCGCGGCGGTGGATCTGTTTGAACGGGCTGTTGCCGGTCGGCCGGATAGCGTTGCCTTCCGCTTCAATCTGGCGGCAAGCTTGGGTTTCTTCGGCCGGGTGGCAGAGGCTGAGACCCAATATGAGGCGATGATTGCGCGTGAGCCCACCAGCGGTCAGGCGCATTATGGCATTGCCGGCCTGCGCCGTCAGACCCGGGAGGCCAATCACCTCACCCGGATTGAGGCGGCTATCCCCAAGGCGCGAGACCATGATGATTTCGTCCGGCTGCATTATGCCGCGGCCAAGGAATATGAGGATATGGGCGAGGCCGACGCTGCTTTCGCCCATCTTGATGCGGCCAATCGCGCGCACAAGGCGCGGATCGGCTATGCGCATGAGCGGGACGCCATGCTGGCGGGGGCGCTGGAACAGGCCTTTAGTGGTCCGGACTATTTCACTGGCGAAGGCTTCAGTGATGCGGCGCCGATCTTCGTCACCGGGTTGCCGCGCACCGGCACGACTCTGGTCGACCGGATTCTCGATGCGCATCCGCAGGTGACGTCCCTTGGCGAGTTGCAGGCGATGCCGCTCGCAGTAAAGCGCCTGTCGCAAACCCGGTCCCGGCTGGTGCTGGACCCGGAGACGATCTCGGCTGCGAGCGCGCTTTCACCCCGTGCTGTGGGCGAGGCCTATATCGCTCAAGCCGGGATGCAGGCGGGCGCCAGTGCGGCGCTGCGGGAGGGCCGCGCCCTGCTGGACAAGTTTCCGCTCAATTTCCTCTACATCGGCCACATCGCCAGAGCGCTGCCCAACGCCAAGATCGTCTGTCTGCGCCGCCAGCCGCTGGACAGCGTATGGAGCAACTACAAGCATCTGTTTGCGCTCAACTCGCCCTACTATGGCTGGTCCTACAACCTCATGGACACGGCGCGCTATTATATCCTTTTCGACCGGCTGATGGGCTTCTGGCGCAAGCAATTTCCCGGCCGGGTACTGGAACTGAGCTACGAGCAACTGACGGCGGATCAGGAGGGGGAGACGCGGGCGCTGCTTGCCCATTGCGGCTTGCCCTGGGATGACGCCTGCCTCGATTTTTACGGTCGAACGGGTGCGGTTGCGACGCCGAGCGCCCAGCAAGTGCGCCGGCCGGTCAATCGCGATTCGGTCGAGCGGTGGCGGGCTTATGCCGCGCATCTGGGCGACGTGCAGGCGCTCTTCCGGGACGCGGGAATCCTCTGACGCGGGACAGTGTCGATCAGCCTCGTCAGACGAGCTCGGCGATGCGTGGAAAAGGTGGCGCACCCAAGAGGATTCGAACCTCTGGCCTCTGCCTTCGGAGGGCAGCGCTCTATCCAGCTGAGCTATGGGTGCGTGGGCGATCCCGCTAACAGTTTTGTCTGGCATGGCCAAGCGGAAAGGCCAAGGGGCGTCAGAGTTCTTCAGGAAGCAATTCGGTATCGATCTGCGCCTGCATCATGGGCTGATAGCGCGCGCCAAAGACTGCGCCCGGCGTGAAGATCGAATCCACCTCTGCCAGGACTTCGGCACTCACCCGCAAAGTGGCGGCAAACAGATTTTCGCGCAGGTGCTCTACGCTCCGCGTGCCCGGAATGGGAACGACATGCGGCCCGCGCGCCAGCACCCAGGCGAGCGCGAGTTGCGCTGGCGTGATGCCGGCCCCTGCAGCGAGCGCGGCAAAAGCCTTGGCCAGAGGGAGATTGCGCTGGAAGTGCGGTGACTGGAAGCGCGGCAGGGTGAGGCGAATGTCGCCCGGAGGGAAATCATTGCGGGCCATGGCCCCGGTCAGAAAGCCTCGCCCCACGGGGGAGAACGCGACAAAGCCAATACGCAGCGCGCGGCAAGTCTCAAGCACCGCAACGTCAGGGTTGCGCACCCACGGGGAATATTCGGACTGAACGGCCGCGATGGGATGCACGGCATGGGCACGTCGGATCGTGGTGGCAGACATTTCGCTGAGGCCAATCGCGCCGATCTTGCCGGCTTCGACTGCCCGGACGAGCGCCCCCATCGACTCCTCGATCGGCACTGTCTTGTCGAGGCGATGCATGTAGAACAGATCGATGTGGTCCGTGCCGAGCCGTTCGAGCGACCGGTCCAGCGAGGCTGTGATTGCTTCCGGTCGCCCGTCCAGCCTGCGCTTGCCGTCAATGAGGTCGAGCACGGATTTGCTGGAGAGCGTGTATTCGTGACGCCGATGACCGACCGCTTTGGCGATCAGGCGCTCGTTCGCCCCGCCGCCATATATCGCCGCAGTGTCCAGCAGCGTGACGCCTGCATCAAGAGCAGTGTTGAGGAGAAGGATGGCGTCCTTCTCATCGGGTATGTGGTCATAAGCGTGGCTGAGGTTCATACAGCCAAGACCAATGGCGGACACGGACAGCGGCCCGATCTTTCTCACGGGCAGGATGGTCGCTGACTTCTTCCGCATAGTCTTCTCATTCTTCCCCATCGCCCATGCGACCAAAGGGATAGATGCTCCAACGGTATCGCTTCCGTAACGTCAAGTCCATGTTGCCCAATCGGCTCGTCGTAAAATTCTGATTTACAACTGTTCTTCTGCCGCCTCGTCCAATGCCTGCAGAAATCGGGCCTGCGAGGGAGAAGGGCGCCACCCCGTCCGCGTGGTAACGCCGATAATGCGGTGAAACCGCTCTGGTGACGCGGCGATCTGCACAAGCCAGCCCGCCTGAAGCTCCACCGAGACCTGATAGGGCGAAAGGACGGTCAGAAAATCGGTCTGCAACAGGATCTCGCGAATCATCATGACCGATCCGCACTCTATGGGAACCTCCGGGAGGGGCACGGCAGCATCAGCGAACATCGCCTCAAACCCGCTGCGCAGAGGTGTGCCCCTGGCGCCCACAATCCACGGATAGCGCCTCATGGATGCGAAAGACGGCGAGGTGCCGGCAAGCGGGTGGCCTGCGCGTCCGATGATGATCGGCGCGTCCGTGAAGAGCGGCCGCTGCTCCACGTCGGGGTCCGCCGCCGGGTTTCGCAGTGCCCCGATCATCAGGTCGATTCTGCCGTCCCGGAGGGGCTCGACAAGCTCGTCGCGCGCCCCTTCCACGATGCGGATTTCGGCCGAGGGCGCGCCTGCGCTGAATCGCGCAACGGCCTGCGGTAAGACGCGCGCGCGGGCGAGCGGCATTGCCCCGATCGCGAGGTAACCTGAAGTTCCGCCCAGCGGAGCCACAATCTCCTCGAGTCCCGCCTGCAGTTCTGCCTGAGCCAGTCGGAAGGTGCGGGCGATGCGCCGGCCCGCTTCGGTAAGCGTGATGCCGCGCCCCCGCCGTTCGATGAGGCTGCGACGCATGATGAGCGAGAGATCTGAAATCGCCCGATGCAGGGTCGGCTCGGAGAGGCCGGTGCGGTTTGCCGCCGCGACGTAGCTGCCGGCGTATGCCACGGCGAGGAAAGCGCGCCATTGCGCCGTGGTGACGCGGCGCGAGCCGATGAGGGCGAGCGCAGCTTGAATGCGCTCCGCAAACATATGCGCGACAGGCAGCGGGTTCATTCCATTTGCCCTGCGCTCGAAAAGCTTAATGCCCAACTGGCTCTCCACGCGGGCGATGGCCTGCGTCACCGCAGGCTGGGTCAGATGGATCGTGCCCGCTGCCGCCGATACGCTCCCCTTGTTCACCACCGCAGCGACCGCCGCGAGATGACGCAGATTGAACGACCAGAGCGAAAGCGCGGGAGAAGATGCCAGGACAGCCACGTGTTCACACTTAGCAGTGGCTTATGTCTCCCGCAAACGTCCTCCTAACCTGAATTGCGCTCGGGCGGGCCTTGCTCGGGGTGATGCGAACCCCGGACCCGCCCTTTCAGGCGCGGGACGCCGCCCTAGAAGGCGGAGGTCATTGCCAGTGCCTGCTCGAAGCGGTTCTCCCGTTCAGCGAAACGCAAGAAGTGGACGTTCTTCACAAGGACCTCTTCAGGTGTCGGCACCTGCTGGAAGAGGCCCATGACTTCGCTCGCATAATCATCGAGCGGCATATAGCCTTCGCGCGTGGACTGACCGGGGGTGAGTTCTGTGCGAACGGCCGGCGGAGCGAGTTCGATCACTTCCACCTTCCCGCGTAATTGCTCGCGCAGAGAGATCGTCCAGCTATGCAGGGCCGCCTTGCTCGCGCTGTAGCTCGGCGTCGCCTTCATAGGGACAAACGCAAGACCGGAGGTCGTATTGACGATCGCTGCGTCGTCCTGCCCGTTCAGATGGTCGATCAACGCGTTGGTGAGCCGGATCGGCCCGAGCAGATTGGTTACGAGGGTGCGCTCCGCGATGTCGGTGCTGCCGCGCGTGGTCAGATCCTCGCGCTCCATGATGCCGGCATTGTTGAAGAGGACGTTAATCGCCGGGAAGCGGCTGACTGCTTCCGCGGCGAAGGCGTCGATGCTTTCCGGAGTACTCGCATCGAACGTAAGGGCATGCATGTTTGCCCGGCCCGAGATGGTCTCCTCAAGGGAGGCGCGGGTGCGGCCGGCCACGATCACGCTGTTCCCCATATCGTGAAAGCGCTGTGCCAGCTCGCTGCCTATCCCCGATCCGCCGCCGGTGATGAGGATGGTGTTGCCTGTGGTCTTCATCGCTTTTCTCCCATCGAAAGTGGACGAACCGCTATTTACGCTTTAACTTTCCAATCGAAAGAAGGCACCCAAAAGATTTATACTTACCAGAAAGAGAGTGTAAGCTGATGGTGGCAAAAGCGGCGGCTCCACACGACCTCAATCGCAGTCCGGGGCGTTACGACGAGATCGACCCGCGCGTAGAGGCACTGGTCAACGACCTGATCGCGCAGGTGGCGGACAAGTGGACGATGATCCTCATCGAAGTGTTGCATGATCATGGCGAGCAGCGTTTCACGCAGATCTCCCGGCGGGTGCCGGATGTGAGCCAGAAAATGCTGACTCAGACGCTGCGGCAGATGGAGCGCAACGGGCTGGTGCAGCGGACGGTGCATCCCGTCGTGCCGCCGCGCGTGGAGTATCGGCTGACATCGCTCGGAGAAAGTCTGGGCGAAGCCTTTTGCGGTGTGTGGACATGGGCGGAGGATCATCTCGATGCCGTCGAAAAGGCGCGCGGCGCGTTCGATCAGCACAAGGCGAGTGCGGGCTGACGGCGAACGGCGCTTGCTCCGGAAAGCCGGGTCCGCCAAAATGATCCGATGCGTTATGCCCTTGCCGCTCTGCTGAGCCTGTCCGCCCTTTCCCCCCTTCAGGGCGCGGCGCCTGCCGTCGCCCCGATCCTCACCACGCCCGAGGCAGTCGACGATCAGACGTACGCCCAGCCGCGTATCGCCCGCGTCACCCATGTCGCGCTGGATCTCACGGCCGACTTTGCCGCCAAGGTCATGCGCGGGACGGCGACGCTGGATATTCTTGCCGTGCCGCAGGCGAGCGAGATCATCCTCGACGACAAGGGTCTGGACATCGCGAAGATCACCGACGCGAACGGGAAGGCGCTGGTGTGGAGTGTCGGCGCAAGTCACCCGGACAAGGGCGCGCCGCTGACCGTGAAGATCGGCAAGGCGCGCCGCATCATCATCACCTATGCTTCCAAGCCGGACGCCAGCGCGCTTGGCTGGCTTCCTCCGGAGCTGACCGCTGGCAAGAGGAAGCCGTTTCTCTACAGCCAGGGGCAGGCGATCGAGAACCGCAGCTGGGTGCCGACGCAGGACAGCCCCGGCATTCGCCAGACATGGGAAGCGCGGATCACGGTTCCGTCCGATCTCGTCGCTGTGATGAGCGGCGACCGGCTGACGCCGAAGGGCGAACCGGCGGGGCAGGGCATGACGCGCTATCGCTTCCGCATGAACAACCCAGTGCCACCCTATCTCATTGCCATCGCGATCGGCGATCTCGCCTTTCAGCCGCTGGGGCCGCGCACGGGCGTTTATGCCGAGCCGGTGACGCTGGCGAAGGTCGCGCCCGAGCTCGACGATACCGAGAAGATGGTGGATGCGGCCGAGGCGCTCTACGGCCCCTATCGCTGGGGACGCTACGATATGCTCGTGCTGCCGCCGAGCTTCCCTTATGGCGGGATGGAAAACCCCACGCTGACGTTCCTCACGCCGACCATCTTCACTGGCGACAAGGCCAATATCGACGTGGTGGCGCATGAACTGGCGCATAGCTGGTCCGGCAATCTGGTGACCAATGCCACATGGCCCGACAGCTGGCTGAACGAGGGTTTCACAACTTATTTCGAGAACCGGATCGACGAGCGCATTTACGGCAAGGAGCGGGCGGCGGTACTCGCCGAACTGACCTGGGACGACATGCAGCGCGATCTCAAGGCTGCCCAGAAGCCGGAATCGACCAAGTTGCGGGGCGAGACGGGCGACGATGCCGGTTCGCTGGCTTACGACAAGGGCTCGACATTCCTGCGCACGATCGAGCAGGCAGTCGGGCGCGAGCGCTGGGACGCCTATCTGCGCTCCTATTTCGACCGTCACGCCTTCCAGCCGCAGACGACGGCGGGTTTCCTTGCGGACCTGCGCGCGAACCTCATCAAAGGAGATGCCGCGCTGGAGGCGAAGCTGAAGCTCGATGAATGGGCTTATGCGCCCGGTCTGCCGGACAACGCCGTGCATGTCCGCTCGCAGACGCTGGCTCAGGTCGATCAGTCGATCGCGCAAGTGAAGGCGGGCGCGGCAATCGCCTCGCTGCCTTATGCGCGCTGGGGCACGCAGGAATGGCTGCGCTTCCTCAACGGGCTTCCGCGTGAAATGACCGAAGCGCGCCTGGCGGAGATGGACCGGACAATGGGTCTCTCGGCCTCACCCAACGCCTATGTCCGCTCTGCCTGGCTGGTCCTGGCGCTGGGCAATCGCTATCAGCCGGCGGTGGCCTCGGCCGAGGAATTCCTGCCCCGCATTGGCCGAATGCTGTTCCTCCGCCCGGTCTACAAGGCGCTGGTGGATCAGGGCGACTGGGGGCGGCCCATCGCGGAGCGCATCTTCGCGCGAGCCAAAGCCGATTATCATCCGATCACTGCGGCCTCGATCGAGCGGGTGCTCGCGGCGCGCTGATGCGCGCAATGTGGCGGATTGATGGGGAGAATAGCCATGGGTTTCATGAACAGTGCGGCCGACGCGGTGCTGGCGGACTATGCAGCGCGGATTGAGCGGGAAGCTCCACCGGGATCTCAGCCTGTTGGTGACCGGGACACGATGCTCCTGCCGATTGGCCCGCAAACGGGCTGGTTCCTGCACAGCCTCATCCTCGCCAAGCGTCCCGCCCGTATCCTGGAATTGGGGACAAGCTACGGCTACTCGACGCTGTTCCTTGCCGAAGCGGCCCAGCAGACCGGCGGTAAGGTCATCAGCGTCGATGTCGCGGATTATAAGCAGGCCTATGCGCGGGACATGCTCGCGCGGGCTGGGCTTGAGGGTGTCGTGGAGTTCCGGACGGGGGACGCCATTGCAATCGTAGAGGCGGACGAGGAGCCGTTCGACCTCGTCCTGCTGGACATCTGGAAAGAGCTTTACGTGCCTTGCCTCAAGGTGCTGCATCCGCGCCTTGCGGACGAAGGAATCATCGCGGCCGATAACATGATCGAGCCCGCCGATGTGCGAGAGCAGGCCCGCGCCTATCGTGCGGCGGTGCACGCCTTGCCGGACATGCAGAGCACGCTGCTGCCGGTGGGGAGCGGGATCGAGCTTTCGATCAAATGGGTTGCCGGCAACGGCAAGCTTTAGGGCCGGGTTGACCGGTGGCGGGCTTCGTCTTCATTCATGGCGCCTGGCTGGGCGGGTGGACCTTCGATGCTGTCGGCCAGCGCCTTTCGGCAATGGGCCATGTTGTCGATGCGCCGGACTTGCCGGGCATGAACGGCGGGGGCGGCGGAGACGCACCCACACTGGCCGACTGGAGCGCGTTTGCCGTGGAGCGCTGCACCGCGTTACGCCAACGAAGCGGTCAGCCGGTCCTGCTCGTAGGGCATAGCCGGGGCGGCGTGGTGCTCTCTCGTGCGGCGGAGGAGGCGCCCGACGCCATAGCGGGCCTCATCTATCTTTGCGCCATGATGCTGCCGGGCGGGTCTGTGGGTTCCGCTTGGGACGCGCATCTTCTCGCGAACCCAGCTCTTGCTGCGCTGGTGAACTCGACACCGAATGGGGAGGGCACTTGTCTCGACAGGGAGCACGTTGCGGAACTGTTCGCGCAGAATGCGACCGAGGCAGACGCCGAAATGCTGGCGGCGCGGATAGTCACGGAACCCAACGCGCCGCGTCGGGGGACATTGCGTCTTACCCCGGAGCGTTATGGCCCGGTGCCGCGAACTTACATCGCCTGCACACAGGACCGCGTGATCCCGATCGCCCGCCAGCGGGACATGATCGCCCGTCAGCCGGGCACCAAAACGATCGAAATCGAGGCCGATCATAGCCCGTTCCTCTCCGCACCGGATGCGTTGGCACGGGCGCTGGATGCTGCAGCGGGCGTCGGCAGCTAGCCGAAACCGGTCTCCTCAAGGCCTGAATACAACCGTCTTGCTCCCGTTGAGCAACACCCGATCCGCGAGGTGAAGATGGACGGCGTGGCTGAGCACGCGCCGCTCGATATCCCGGCCTGTCGCCACGAGATCCGCAGGCATATCGCTGTGGCTGATCGCCTCGACATCCTGATGAATGATCGGCCCTTCGTCGAGATCCGCCGTCACATAATGCGCCGTCGCGCCGATCATCTTTACGCCCCGATCGAACGCCTGATGATAAGGGCGAGCACCCTTGAAGCCGGGCAAAAAGCTGTGGTGGATGTTGATGCAGCGGCCCGAGAGGAAGGCTGCGAGATCGTCAGAGAGAATCTGCATATAGCGGGCGAGCACGACCAGTTCCGCTCCGGTGTCGACCACCATCTGCTTGATCTGAGCTTCCTGCTGCGCCTTGCTGTCCGGCGTGATCGGGAGATGATGATAGGGCAGATCGCCGATCAGCGTGACGTTGAGCAGGTCGCGCGGATGATTGCCGATGATTCCGACGATCTCCATGTTGAGCTCGCCGATGCGCTGGCGATAAAGCAGGTCGCCAAGGCAGTGGTCGAACTTCGAGACGAGGATGAGGACTTTGCGCCGCACGGCCTGATCCCGCAGCGTCCAGTCCATCGCGTAGCGTGTCGCCAGGTCGCCGATCTTCTCGCGGACGAGCGCGGCATCAGCGGCGGGCGAAGCAAAGACGACGCGCATGAAAAAGCGCCCCTGGGCGATATCGTCGAACTGCTGGGATTCCAGGATGTTGGCGCCTAGTGCAAAGATAGCGCCTGAGACGGCCGCGACAATTCCGGGCCTGTCCTTGCACGAGAACTTCAGGATGAAAACCGGGCTGTCTGTCCCGTGGGTCATTGCGCGCCTATCCCCTGCCTTGGCTGACTTTCCGTGTCGCCTAGCGAAGCGTGGGGGCGCTGTCCCGCAATTTTCTCAAGGTCGTTCGGCGCGTGCGCTCAGGCCGGCACCTGCGCCAGCTCCGCAAACGCTTCCGCCGCTATGCTGAGCGAGCGCTTTCGGGCTTCGAAATCGAACATCGCGCAGGAGACGATAATTTCGTCCGCTTGCGTCCGCGCAATGAAGCGCGCGAGCCCCTCACGCACGACATTGCGCGTGCCGATGACGCTTGCCTGCAGCACATGCTCCAGCATGGTCAGCGCATTGTCCGGCAGGCTATCCTTATAGTAGGGCACGGGCGGCGGCAGTTTGCCGGGATTGCCAGTGCGCAGCGCCACGAAGCTCTGCTGCATCGAGGTTGCGAGAAGCTCGGCTTCATCCTGAGTGTCTGCCGCGAAGACATTGAATGCGGCAGCGGCATAGGGCTCGCGGAGGCTCGCCGAGGGCCTGAAGTCCCGCCGGTAGAGATACAGCGCCTCATCGAGCGCATCCGGTGCGAAGTGCGATGCGAAAGCATAGGGCAGGCCCAGCGCGGCGGCGAGCTGCGCGCCGAACAGGCTTGAGCCCAATATCCACATTTCGACCTGAGTGCCGCGCCCTGGCACGGCAATGATGCCGAGGTCCGGCTCGCCCGTGAAATGCGCGCGCAGCTCCGCCACGTTGCGCGGGAAGGCCTCCGCCTCCTGCATGAGATCGCGCCGCATTGCGCGCGCGACCCGCTGATCCGAACCGGGCGCGCGACCCAGGCCCAGATCGACACGGCCGGGAAACAGCGCGTCGAGTGTACCGAACTGCTCCGCAATGACGAGCGGGCTGTGATTGGGCAGCATGATGCCGCCCGAGCCGATGCGAATTTTGCGGGTCGCGCGCCCTGCTTCAGCAATCACAAGCGCAGTCGCGGCGCCGGCTATCCCTTCCATGCCGTGATGCTCTGCCACCCAATAGCGATGATAGCCGAGCGACTCGGCATGGGCAGCGAGCGGGCCGACGCGGGCAATGGCGTCGGCAGGCGTCTCGCCCTGCGTGACGTTGACGAGATCGAGCAGGCTGAAGCGGGTCATATCGGGGAAGTGGGGGTGTTCACCCGTCGTTGCAAGCCCGGCGCGCGCCCGCAGGGACACGTGAGGCAAGTGACTGAAATGAACAAATGAAGGGCGATCTGCGCAATCAGGGCGGTGCCTGACAAACGTGGTTAACATATTATTGCATTGTGCCTGAGGATGATATTTATTTGCCCTCAACCAGCCCGAAGACTCGGGCTTAAACTGACGGAATAAAACAGTTTCCCCGAGCATGGGGGCTGCGGGGACGGCGTCGCTTGTCGGCGCCGTCTTCGGCTATGTGAGCCATATTGCGATTTTGTCCCAATGGGTCTCTAGAGACGCCATGACGTCGCCGCCGGTCGAGATTACACCTGATAGCCAGCATCGCGGACTCGTCGCTCGGCTGCCTGTGGGTTTGCGTCACTTTGCGCTGCTGGCGCGCTTCGACCGGCCAATCGGCTGGTGGCTCCTCTTCTGGCCGGGCGCCTGGGCTATCGCGCTTGCCGGAGGAATCCCAGACCGGTGGCCCATGCTGCTCTGGTTCCTGCTTGGATCCGTCGCCATGCGGGGCGCGGGATGCGTCTATAACGACATTGTCGATCGGGATCTCGATGCACGCGTTGCGCGAACGGCGAGCCGGCCCCTCGCCAGCGGCGCCGTCTCGCTGAAGGCTGCGTGGGCATGGCTGCTCGTCCTTTGCGCGATCGGCCTCATCGTGCTCCTGCAACTGCGCTGGGAGGCGCAGATCGTGGCGCTGAGCAGCCTAGCGCTGGTCGCGGCCTATCCCTTCATGAAGCGGATCACCGGCTGGCCGCAGGCGTGGCTGGGGCTGGTCTTCACCTGGGCTGCGCCGGTCGGGTGGGTGGAGATCACGGGCGGCATGAGCGCGGCGGGACTGCTGCTCTATGCCGGCGCGCTCTTCTGGTGCATTGGCTATGATACCATTTATGCGCTGCAGGACCGCGAGGACGACGCGATGGTCGGCATCGGCTCCTCGGCGCGCACAATGGGAGCGCATGTGCGCGAGGGTGTCGCGCTCTGCTATGCCCTTGCGATTGCGCTATGGGCCGGAGCGATCTGGCAGACCCGCCCCGAAGGGATCGCGCTTGCGGCGCTGCTCCCGATCGCTGTGCATCTTGGCTGGCAGATTGGCACACTGAAGGAAGACGGCGCGGACCCGCTCGTCAAGTTCCGCTCCAACCGGTTTGCCGGGCTGCTGATGTTCGCGGCATGCCTGGTGGTGGGGGCGGGTTGACCGCCCATAAGGCGGCTGGCGCCTCTCCGATAAAGGAGCTATTGCGCCGCACAATGCTGCACCGCCTCTATGCATGGACGCTGGCCAAGGCCGCGCATCGTCACGCCGAATGGTGGCTGATCGTCTTTTCTTTCCTAGAATCGAGCATCTTCCCGATCCCGCCGCATCCCCTGCTGGGGCTGATGTGCCTTGCGAAGCCCGAGAAGGCGCTGCGCTACGGGATCGTTTGCACGCTGGCTTCCGTTTTGGGCGGGCTTGCGGGCTATGCGATCGGTCATTTCCTCTTCGCGACGCTCGGGCAATCGATCCTTTCGGCGCTGCACCTCACTGAAAGCTTCCCGAAGGCTGCCTGCTATCTGCGGGACTATGGCGCGGAGATCATTCTGGTCAAAGGCGCGACGCCGATCCCGTTCAAGCTCATCACGCTGACCTCGGGCTTTATTGGGCTTTCGCTCTTCACCTTCATCTGGGCGAGCATCCTTTCGCGCGGCTTCCAGTTCGTCCTCGTCGGCGCGCTGTTCTGGAAGTTCGGAGCGCCCATCAAGCTGTTCATCGAACGCTATCTCGCTCTTCTTTCCATTGGCTTCGTAGTGCTTATCGTGGGCGGCGTGCTCGCGGCCGGCATGCTGACGGGTGGCCCTACGGCTGCTGACAAATGCTCAGGCGCGACCATGGCGACGATCAGCAACCGATGAGAAAAGCCGGGCAGCGGCTATGGGCAGCGGCCACGGCGCGGCCGGCGCTCACGCTGCTGATCGTCGGCGGCGTCTCCGCGACGGGCTTCGCGCCGCTGCGATTCTGGCCGTTGACGCTCATTGCCTATGCGCTGCTGCTGGCGCTGACGGCGAAGGCAAACACGCGGCGAGATGCCGCCATTCGCGGCTATGCGTTCGGCTATGGCCAGTTTGTCGTGGGGCTGAACTGGATCGCCCACGCCTTCAGCTATCAGGACTCGATGCCGCACTGGTTCGGCTATGGCGCGGTGTTGCTGCTCTCTGTCTATCTGGCGATTTTCCCGGCAGTCGCTGTGCTGCTGGCGTGGACGCTCGGGCGGTCCCGCCCAACAGCGTTGATTCTGGCGCTTGCGGGGAGCTGGGCGCTCACTGAATATCTGCGATCGAGCCTCTTTACCGGTTTTGCCTGGAACCCGCTGGGTGTCATCTGGGTGGGCACAGGCATCGACCATGTTGCCCGACTTGTCGGGACTTACGGTCTGGGCATGGCGGCGGTGACAGCGGCGGGAGCTGTCTGGCTCTTCGCGATGGGGGAGCGCCGTCCTGCGATAGCGCTGGCAATCAAACTGGCGGTGGTCGCGGGTATCGGCTGGATGCATGGCGCTACGTTGCGCGGTGAAGAGGGGCAATCCGTGGCGATCCGCGTCGTCCAGCCCAACATCAACCAGAACGAGAAGCAGGATCCGCAGCTGGAGTGGGAGAATTTCCAGCGGCTGGCTGCGTTGACCGGCGCCCCGACCGGGTCCGCGCGCCTCGTTTTCTGGCCCGAGGCGGCAGTGCCCGCGATCCTCGACATGGAGCCGGTCTGGCGGGCACGACTGGCCACGGTGCTGGGGCCGGACGACCTGTTGTTGCTGGGCGGCGACAAATATTATTTTGGTCCGGATCCTGAAAATCCTCACGCCGGACAAAGGCTGCGCGGCGCAAATAACAGCGTGTGGGTGCTGGACGCGGCAGGGGCGCTGCGGGGCCGCTACGACAAGGCGCATCTGGTGCCTTATGGCGAATATCTGCCGATGCGCTCGCTGCTTTCCGCTATAGGACTTTCGCGGCTGGTGCCGGGCGATGTCGACTTCTGGCCGGGGCCGGGGCCGCGCACGCTCGATCTGCCGGCTGCGCCGGGCCGCCCCGCGCTGAACATGGGCGTGCAGATCTGCTACGAGATTATTTTCTCAGGTCAGGTAATCGACAGGGCGCACCGCCCCGACTTCCTCTTCAACCCGTCCAACGACGCGTGGTTTGGCAGTTGGGGGCCGCCCGAGCATCTGGCGCAGGCGCGGCTGCGCGCGATCGAAGAGGGAATACCGATCATCCGCTCGACACCGACAGGCATTTCCGCAGTCATCGACGCGGACGGCGCGCTGCGCGGGTCAGTTGCACATCATGAGGCAGGCGCGATCACGGCGATACTGCCGGCAGCTCGGGCGCCTACGCTTTTCGCGCGGACCGGCAACATCCTCCCCATCGCGCTGGCGCTCGGATCGCTGCTCCTCGCCATTGCTATCGTGCGCGGCAGCGGCTACGGGAAGCGGACATAAACCTATCTTTATATCGGCTTCCGCAACATCAGCGGTGCCCAATCCACCATGCAATGATTTGCAAAGGCACGGAGAACATATGCGCAGCGATTACCTCTTTACGTCGGAGAGCGTGTCCGAGGGGCACCCCGACAAGGTTTCCGACCAGATTTCCGACGCGATCGTCGACCTCTTCCTTTCCAAGGACCCCGAAG
Source organism: Sphingobium sp. CR28 (assembly GCF_052327305.1). Taxonomy (GTDB): domain Bacteria; phylum Pseudomonadota; class Alphaproteobacteria; order Sphingomonadales; family Sphingomonadaceae; genus Sphingobium. The sequence goes on from NZ_CP182486.1 coordinate 2,732,785, forward strand.
CGCGCATTGCGTGCGAGACGCTGACGACGACGCAGCTGGTGGTCCTGGCCGGCGAGATTCGTGGCCGTGGCATCATGGACACCGAGGGCAACTGGGCGCCGGGCGTGAAGGAAGAGGTCGAGAAGGCGGTGCGCGATACCGTGAAGCGGATCGGCTATGAGCAGGACGGCTTCCACTGGGAGACGCTGCGCTTCGAGAACAACCTCCATCCGCAGTCCGCGCACATTGCGCAGGGCGTGGACGCCAGCGGCAATAAGGACGAAGGCGCGGGCGACCAGGGCATCATGTTCGGCTTCGCTTGCGACGAGACGCCCGACCTCATGCCCGCGACGCTGGACTACAGCCACAAGATCCTCGAACAGATGGCCGCCGACCGCCACTCCGGTGCCGCGCCGTTCCTCGAGCCCGACACCAAGAGCCAGGTGACGCTGCGCTTCGCGAACGGCAAGCCGGTCGCCGCGACGGCAATCGTCGTCTCCACTCAGCACGCCAAGGGCTATGACGCGGGCGAGAAGGAAGCCGAACTCCACGCCTATGTGAAGGGCGTGATTGCGAAGGTTCTGCCTGCCGAGCTGCTCTCCGACGAGACCGTCTATCACATCAACCCGACCGGCAGCTTCGAGATCGGCGGACCGGACGGCGACGCGGGCCTCACTGGCCGCAAGATCATCGTCGACACTTATGGCGGCGCAGCGCCGCATGGCGGCGGCGCGTTCTCGGGCAAGGACCCGACCAAGGTTGACCGCTCGGCGGCGTACATCACGCGCTATCTCGCCAAGAACATCGTGGCGGCGGGCCTCGCCAAGCGCTGCACGATCCAGCTTGCCTATGCGATCGGCGTTGCCAAGCCGCTGTCACTCTATGTCGATACCCACGGCACCGGCACGGTGGACGATGCGGCAATCGAGGCGGCCATCGGTAAAATCGAGAAGCTGGGCGGCATGACCCCGCGCGGCATCCGCACACATCTGGGCCTAAACAAGCCGATCTACGCGAAGACCGCGGCTTATGGTCACTTCGGTCGCAAGGCTGAGGGCGATTTCTTCCCCTGGGAGCGCACCGATCTGGTTGAGGATCTCAAGGCGGCGCTGGCCTGAGGGTTGGCATTCAGTTGGCGGGCTGCAAATGTCGGTTTCCCGTGCGTCCAGTGCTCACGACCCGAAAGGTCGCTGCGCTCCGGGTCACACGTTAAACTACCATTTTCGCTGCACCATCTCCTGAATATCGATCCGACCTAATGCGAAAGATCAGGATGGGGCGGGGGGAAACCTTCGCCCTTTTTGTTTTAAGAATTTGCAGTCGCACATGGGGGAGTGTGAACCGATGGGAAAACCAGCATTCAAGAGAGGGAAGCGTTCGTGTTGTTTCTGCGGAGGTTCCAACCTCAGCAAAGAACACGTCTGGCCCAAATGGGCAGCGCCGCTATTGCCAGAGGGCTTGGACCATGTCCGGTCAAAGCTGGAAGGATTTAACAACCCCGTCGTCAAAGATCGTTGGAAACGCCAAGGGGCTCCCAAAACTATCCGCATCCACGCTGTTTGTGAGTCTTGCAGCAATGGTTGGATGGCAGGCATGGAAGAAGTGGTACGACCGTGGCTCCAACCTATTTTGGAGCGTCGCTCCATAGATCTCAGCACCGAAGCACAGTCTCTGTTAGCTCAATACTTTGTTTAAAGGCCATGGTGGCTGATCAAAGTAGAGTAGGAGAGAACGTATTCTCCAAATGTGAACGAGAAGCTTTTTTAAAGATCGGAGTATCCCAGAGGGGACATTGATTGCCTTTTACCGTTATAACTATAATCCAGACCCGATCGTTGCTCAGTATAACAAAGAGATTGCGGGCGTCTTGCTCGTCGAAGAAGATGGAGAAATGGAACGAAAGGGTATCGCAAATATCACTTTCCGTTTCGGGGATTTATTTGTCCAAGTTTTGCTAACTCGCCAACCCGAAAATACCCTAAGAGGCTTGCCGGGCTACGCCTTCAATATTCATCCCTCGGCTAACCATTTGCTACGTTGGCCTCCACTTTTGCGCTTGGACGTCAGCAATGCGAATATGCTTCAACATCTTCTCGAGGCAACAGCCCGATCTCGTGGACTGATCAAGTGAATCTCATTTGCTGCAAATCTTGGAATTCAGCCGTAGCGCGTCATGTAGCGGCCTTGCCTTCTTACTCGCAGCGACCACTGTATCCCACTCTGCCCGCGTGATCGCGGGACCGGGCCAGACGACCTTCGCGAAGGGCTATTCGGTTCGCGCACGATTTTTACTCACTGGTAATCCTTTAGGTCGAAGCCGGCAGCGTAGCAGCTTCCCAAGCGCACATTACACGCAGCGACGTTAAGAGTGTTCGGCCGCGTGTCTGCGTACCCCGCTGTAGCACATAACGCCCCGGCATCGGCCTCAGGGTGCGGAAGACACGACCCAGTATAGCAGGAACGGCACGGCGATCAGCATGGTCATCCGCAGAGCGTCGAGATCGACCCGCTGTGCCTGGGCGGCGCGCGCGGGGCGGGCCGGGCGTCCATCCGGATGCTGCGCCTCGACATGGAGGCGAAAGCGATGCGAGAAGAAGCCTTCCGGCCGCATGACCAGCAGAGGTTCGCGCATCGGCTCGGGCGCCGGCTTTGGTCGGGGTGGGGTGACAGGCTGCGGTCGGCGGGCAACCGCCGGGAAGGGAATGACTGACATTTGGAGCATCCGCTTGTTCGAGAAGTCGGCGCGCGCGGGGCGCTTACCGACAGATCAGATCGAGCAAATCCCGAACCCGGTCGGCTCACCGCCGAGTCCGGGGCTAGAGTCGCGCGGCGAGTTGGCCGGCGTGCGCGCGGAAGCGCTGAAATGTCGCGGGAGCGGACATGCCCTATAGATGGCAAGGGCCGGAACGGGCGTCAAGCCTGCGATGATCGCCCGGTTGATCCATGATAGGCTGCGCGCAGCTTTGCGAGTCGGGGGAGGGGGCGGATGGCGAAACGGACGTTAGCTCTGGGGATGAGCGCGAGCGCGATGCTCCTCCAGATAGCCGCGCACGCTCAGGTCCAGCCGGAAAGGCAGGTGACCCCGCAGATGAGCCGAACCGAAGCCATGGCGCTTTATGCCGCAGGCGGGTTCCCGATCAGCGCCGACGGCAAGAGCCCCAAAAATCGCTGCGGCAAGCCAGCGAACCCGCGCATCATCTTCATCGACATCAATGGCGACAAGGTGAAGGACGCCCTTTTCACGGATGGCGACACGGGTGGCTGCTACGGCCCGGACCGGCGCTATTTCTCGCTTGCGGTGAAGGAGGGCGCGAAGTGGCGCGGCATCGGGGGCTGGACAGGGACGGCGCAGGCAGTGGGCAGCGACAAAGGCGGTTGGCTCAGCATCGTGTGGACAAGCAACGGCAAGAGCAAGCCGCTCGCCTATAATGGCACAAGCTATTCCACCGAAGTCGCGGCTCCGCCACCGCCCGGACCGGGCGTGACGCGACCAGTGCCCGCAGGCGCCGCCCGCGACACGGCGATCTTTACGGCCGCCGGCTTCAAGAAAACCAAGCGCGGCTGGGAGAGCGGCTGTGACGATCCGAGCGTGGGCTCGGTCTATGAGCCCGGCACGATCGACCAGATAAAGGATCTCAACGGGGACGGCTATCCGGATGCCGTCGTCATTGAGGGCGGAAGTTACTGCTATGGCAATACCGGGCAGAGCTTCACGATCGTCTCTCAGCAGGCGAACGGGAGTTGGAAGAAGCTCTACATGTCCGTGGGCATTCCCGAGTTCCTGGCCACCAAGGGCGTGAGCGGATGGCCGGACATTTCCATCGGCGGGCCGGGCTTCTGCTTTCCAGTGAGGCGCTGGAACGGGCGCGACTACATCGATAATCGCTGGGCCTATGAAGGGAAGCCGTGCCGGCCACCCGCGATGTGATTTGGGCGCTCAACAATCCTTACGGAAGCGGAATGATGAACAAGAGTTCATTGGGCGTTCGGCGCCGGGCGATCTAAGAGATTGGTGCCGGTCCGGTTCCCCCCTTCTTTGCCGGACCGGCAGCCTGGAGCGCGGAACGGTCTGAAGACTGATACGCTCAAGGGCGGGCGATGCTTGCCCCTCTCGCCCTGGATGCCTATGCGCGGAGCCGATGACAGCGCATAAATCCGGCGATCCGACCACGCTCAACCGCCTCTACGGCAGGCAAAGCGGACACAAGCTACGCGTGGGCCAGCAGGAACTGGTCGACACGCTCCTCCCGGCGATCAGCGTGCCCGAGGAAGGGCCGGTGACTGCGCAGGCGCTTTTCGGCCAGGATTGCCCGCTGCACTTCGAGATCGGTTTCGGCGCGGGAGAGCATCTGGCCTATCGGGCCGACTTGTTGCCGGACCACGGCTTCATCGGCTGCGAGCCCTTCCTAAACGGGGTGGTGGGAGCGCTTGGCCATATTCGCGATCAGCACCTCACCAATGTGAAGCTGCACATGGGCAATGCGCTGGATGTGTTGGCGCGGGTGCCGGATGGCGCGCTGAGCTTCGTCTATCTGCTTCACCCCGACCCATGGCCCAAGGCGCGGCATGCCAAGCGGCGCATGATGAACAAGGGGCCGGTGGACCTCATCGCCGCCAAGCTGAAGCCGGGCGGCGAGTTCCGCTTTGGAACCGATCATCCGGTCTATCTGCGCTGGGCGATGATGGTGATGAAGGACCGCGCGGACTTCGAGTGGCTGGCCGAAACCCCCGAGGACTTCCTCCGGCGGCCCGGTGGATGGCCGCAAACGCGCTACGAAGCGAAGGCGCGGCGGCAAGGGCACGAGGTCTGGTATTTCCGCTATCGTCGCGCGGACTAAGGCGAGTGGGGCCGACAGACGCATCTTCAGCGCAGATTATAACCATACAGGTTATTTCTCTTGACATCGTGACGCTCCTCTGGCAGAGATAGTCCATGGTCGCAAAATGAGTCGACGCCTCCCCAGAAGGGGTAGCTGACGAAGGCTACGCGATCAGCTCCCGGCAAGAGGTGGTTCATGGCAAGCGGCACGCCGACGCGTGGCGACGCAGTGCGTCTGCCACGTAAGAAGTGGACGAACGAAAAGAAGGCGCGCTTCCTCGCAGTTCTGGGTGAAGCGCTGAACATAAGCGAGGCGGCCCGTGCCGTGCAGATGGACCGAACCGGTGCTTATGCTCTGAAAGATCGTGATCCGGCGTTTGCGCAGAGTTGGCGGGCGGCGCTGGACAAAGCCTATGACGAAGTGGAGCTGAGGCTGCTCCGCGACAGCCGGGATGGTAGTACTCGAACCGAAACGGTTCATGATGCCCAGAACGGTGCCATAAAACAGACCAAGACGGTGCACGACTATCCTCACGCCGTGGCGATCCGGCTCTTCCTTTCGCATCAGCAAGAGGTGGCCGAACATCGCGCCGCCATGGCGCAATCGCGCAATGACGAGGATGTGATTGCCCGTGTCCGCGCCCATATGGACGAGGTGCGTGCGCGGCTGCAAAAACGTGCGGAGGCGGCACGCGCGGCTCAAGCCGATGACGCCTGAACCGGGGGAATGCTGCGAGAGCCTCTCGGACTATGAGCGGATCGCCGCGATGCCGCCCTCGGAACGTGACGCCCTCCTGACGACGCTGGGTGAAGAGGGCTGTGCCTAGCTCGAACGAGACTGGCGCTGCCGCGCACGGCCGGAGCAGTTGCCGCCCGATGGAGACTGGCGGCTCTGGCTGGTGATGGCCGGGCGCGGGTTCGGCAAGACGCGCATGGGTGCGGAGTGGGTGCGGGCGGTCACGGAACGGGACGGATCGGCAGTGATCGCGCTGGTGGGCGCGAGCCTGCATGACGCGCGTGCGGTGATGGTGGAGGGTGAAAGCGGCTTACTGGCCATCACGCCGGGCGGAAAGCGGCCGATCTGGCAGCCGAGCCTGCGCCAGCTGATATGGCCCGGTGGGGCAAAGGCAATCATCTATGGGGCCGTCGAGCCGGAAACGCTGCGTGGCCCGCAGCACAGCCATGCCTGGGCTGACGAAATCGGTCGTTGGCCAAATGGTGTGGCCACATGGGACAATCTGATGATGGGATTGCGGCTTGGCGTCATGCCGCGCGCCATGGCGACGACCACTCCGCGCGCCGTCCCGCTGGTGAAGCGGCTGATCGAGCAGGATGGCGTCGTCATCACCCGAGGCCGCACGGTCGACAATGCCGGCGCACTGCCCCCGGATTTCCTGGAGGCGATGACCAGCGACTATGCGGGCACGCGGATCGGTCGGCAGGAACTGGACGGCGAATTGCTGCTCGACCATGACGGCGCACTGTGGACGCGCGACATGATCGAGGCGCCCGCACCGATAAGGCGCCTTATCCGCTGGTACGGGTCGTGGTCGGGGTCGATCCTTCGGCGAGTGCGCGCGGTGACGCCTGCGGTATTGTGGCAGTGGGTCTGGACCGCGACGCCAACGCCTTCGTGCTGGAGGATGCAACTGCGGAGCGGGCACGTCCCGAGCAATGGGCGCGGACAGTGGAGGCTGTCGCCGCGCGATGGGCGGCGGACAGGATCATCGCGGAAGCGAACAATGGCGGGGAAATGGTGCGCTCCGTCCTCAAGGCGGCGGGCGGGCATCTTCGGTTCGGCTTGTCCATGCGAGCCGGGGTAAGACTGCGCGGGCCGAGCCGGTGGCCGCGCTCTATGAACGGGGACGAGTGCGACATGCGGGCGCTTTTCCTGCGCTGGAAGATCAATTGTGCGGGCTTCTGCAGGCGGGTGGCTATGAAGGGCCGGGGCGTTCGCCTGACAGAGCAGATGCGCTGGTGTGGGCCGTGACCGAACTGCTCCTCAGCGGCGGGGCGACTGCCCGACTCAGGAGTCTGTAGGGCGCTGCGCCGATGACGTATCGATAAGAACCGGAAGTGTAATGAATGGCGCCGAACGATCTTCCTGCCGGATCAATATGATGACGTGCCCACCGCCGGAGCCGGAAATTAAAGCTTGCGCGGGGCGCGGTATGAGCAGAGCGTCCGCGGATCCCAGGTTGCTATTGGAGCGGCTGTGGAACTGACCCTGAGCCGAATTGCGGAAGCGCATTCCCTGCCAGCTCTCTGGCGGGCGATGACGCGTTTTTTCGCGCGGCACGGCTTTGGGGCGACAAGCTATTATCTCATGCGGCAGGGATCGAGCCAGGTGGCGACGCTCCCCATCCAGCATGGCTATGAGCGATCTGCGGTGGATGCCTATATCTCGAGCGATTTTCAGCGGCTCGACATTGTCCCGCGCATCGCCATCGCGAATGGAGAACCGGTGCTATGGAGCGAAATCTGGACGCATAGCGAGACGACGCCCGAGGAGCGGGAGTTTCATGCGGCTATGGTCGTCGCGGGTTTTCAGGACGGCATTGCGCTCCCGGTGTATGGGCCGAACCTGCGCAATGCCTGCATCGGCATCAGCCATATGTCCGGCAAGGTCGACCTCAGCCGATCGAACCTGTCGCTGTTGCAGTTCGTCGCGCAAGCCGCGCATCTGCGGACGTGCGCGATGTTCTCCGACGAACTTTCCGCCGACCGCCAGCTGTCCAGCCGGGAGAAGGAAATTCTGGACTGGGTGGCGCGTGGCAAGAGCAACAGCGTCATCGCGGAGATCCTCGATATCTCGCCGGGCACGGTGGATACATATATGCGGCGGATCTACGTGAAGCTCGACGTTTCCGACCGCACCTCGGCTGCTGTAAAAGGCGTCGGCATGGGACTCATCGCTGCTTAGTGCGATTCAGGTGATGATGGCCTGCAAACGGCACCATTTTCGACTCATCCTGACCTGAATCGTAATCGGCTTTGGGCAGTGTGTGATTGCCCGCCGTTCATCGACATTCACATGATCCAAATAAGGAGACCGTCCCCATGAAATGGTTCGGACGCAAGGGCGCCGGCGCTGCCGGTCGCCCGCCGCTAAGCTGTGCGTGGAGCAGCTGGGCCGGCGGAGGTCTGGGCGCGAGTCTGGGTGACTGGCCGCAAGACTATGCCACCCAGATGCGGGCCGCGGTTCTCGCCAATCCGGTGGGACACCGGTGCCTGCGGCTTATCTGCGAAGGGGCGGGTGCCAGCACGATCCTCGCCACCGCCGACCAGGCAGAAGACAGCACAGCGGCTGTCGCGCTGGTGCGGGAGCGTTCCGCAGGGCAGAGCCTTATCGAGACGCTCGCGAGCCACCTGCTCCTCCACGGCAACGGCTATGCCCAGATCGGCCACGGCGCAGATGGGCGACCGGCTCAGCTTTATGCGCTGCGGCCCGAGCGCGTCACGATCGATGCCGATGCGCATGGATGGCCGGTCGCATATAGTTATCGGGCAGGGGAGGGCGCGACGCGTTATCCGGGAGAAGACGGCGCCGGACGCACCGCGATCATTCATGTGAAGGCGCTCAATCCGGCCGACGACCATTATGGTCTCGGTTGCCTCGGTGCGGCATCGGGCGCCGTTGCGATCCACAACGCGGCGACACGCTGGAACAAGGCGCTGCTCGACAATGCCGCGCGACCGTCTGGCGCGCTGGTGCACGAGAGCGGTGATGGCGGGGCGCTCTCAGCCGAGCAATTTGACCGTCTGAAGGCAGAGCTGGAAGGCGCGTTTCAGGGGGCGGGCAATGCAGGTCGGCCGATGCTGCTGGAAGGCGGGCTCAGTTGGCAGGCGCTGAGCCTTTCCCCGGCGGACATGGACTTCGTGGGGCTGAAGGCCGCCGCCGCGCGCGACATCGCGCTCGCCTTCGGCGTGCCGCCGGTGCTGGTCGGGCTGCCCGGAGACAGTACCTACGCCAATTATCGCGAGGCGAACCGCGCGCTCTGGCGGCAGACCATCCTGCCGATCACCGAAACAATCCTTGGTGCGCTGTCGCAGGGCCTCAAAGACTGGTTCCCCAGCCTCACGCTGACGATCGACATGAACCGAGTCTCCGCTCTCGCCGAGGAACGGACGGCGCTGTGGCAGCAAGTAGCGGCAGTGGACTTCCTCTCGGCGGATGAAAAACGAGCGATGCTCGGTATCGAAGGAGCCATGCCATGAGCGAGATGCTGGCGATGCTGGTCGCGCAGAGCGAAAGCGCAGGCGGCGATCTGGTGATGATACGCGCGCTGATCGAGGAAGCAAGCGAAGCCGGTGCGGCGCGGGCGCTCGAGCGCGTGGGCCTTTCCGACCGGAAGGCAGGGCAGGACATCGACGAGCTGCGCGATCTGCTGCGCGGCTGGCGGGACGCCAAGAAGGCGGCGCGGGTCGCGGCGCTGGGCTGGCTTGTGCGGCTGGGCATCGCGCTGCTGCTGCTCGGCCTCGCGGACATCGCCGCGTCCGCCATTGGAGCGCCGGTGACGATGGAGGCGAGCCAGCCCCTGCGGAGAATTCAGGGCTTCGCCTGTGACGGGCAGGATGTGCGCAGGGCGCTGAGACCGCTCCTGGAGGCCTTCGATCTGCGTTACCGCGAAATCTCCGGGAGCGAATTGACGCTGGTGCGGGGGGGCGGGCAGCGTGATTTCATCGCCTCAGGGGATCAGATAGCCCGTGGGGACGACGAGCCCGTTCATCCGTTCCAGCTTTCCCGGCGCGCTCTGGAAGACGTGCCGGCGCGGGTCGCCCAGCGCTATTATGACCCTGCGCGTGACTATCAGGCGGGTATCCAATCTGTGGAACGACCGGGCGCCGGGCGCGCTGCCCTGACGGTCGATCTCCCCGCCACGCTGGACGCCGGGACGGCGCGAGCGCTTGCCGACGACCGCATGCGCGCTGCGCTGCGGGGGCGGCTGGGTCTCACCGTGCCGCTCGGCTGGAGCGCGCTGGATCTGCGCATCGGAGACTGCGTCGGCGTGGAGGACGCGCCGGGCCTGTGGCGGATCGAGCGGATCGAGTGGAGCGGCATGGTTGTGCGGCTGAGCCTCTCGCCGGCCTCGACCGGAACGCCGCTCGGTGAAGGAACGGGCGCTCCCGGTGTCGCCGTATCCAGCCCGGATCGCGAAATCGGCATCACCAGTCTTGCCCTTGTGGAACTGCCAGCTGATCCAGATGGCGCAGGCGACAGACCAGCAGTGTTCGCCGCAGCCACGGGAGCGGGGAAGGGCTGGCGAGGGGCTGCGCTATATCGCATGGATGGGGACAATGCGCGGCCGATCGGTGCGGCATCGCAGCGCGCTGTCATTGGCACAGCGCTGGATGCATTGCCTTCGGGAAGCGCGACCACGTTCGACACGATCTCCACCCTCGTCGTCTCTCTGGCGCGGCCGGGCGACATACTGAGGAGTGTGAGCGAGGCGGCTCTGCGCGCCGGCGAAAATCTGTGCATGATCGGGCAGGAACTCCTGCAGTTCGGTTCCGCCGAGCCACTCGGCGTGGGGAAATTTCGCATTTCGCGGCTGGCGCGGGGCCTTCAAGGCACTGAATGGTCCATCAGTAGCCACGGCGCGGACGAACCGTTCGTTCTGGTCGATACGTCTCGTTTTGTCCGTGTCGATCTCTCCGGTAGTGCGCGCGGCCATCCTCTCGACCTTCGCGCAGTCGGTGTGGGCGACATGGTTCCCGCGACAGCCCCACTGATGGTGTCCGGCGCTGCGATGACCGCTCCCGCGCCTGTACATGGCACGCTGCGCGAACTTTCAAACGGCGGACTGGAAATCGGCTGGGTGAGGCGAAGCCGGGCCGGCTGGCGCTGGCTCGATGGCGCCGATGTGCCGCTGGGAGAGGAGACGGAGGCCTATCGGATCGTGATAGAGGCTGGCGCTCTTACCCTCCGCACCGCGACTGTGTCCGGCCCGATGTGGACCTATTCTGCGGCGGAGCGGAGCGCCGACCTTGCGCTGGGTCTTCCGACGCCGGTGGCTCGCGTCACGCAGATCGGCACCTGGGGCGAAGGCCGCCCGCTCATCATCCCCCTCTGACTCTCAGGATTTTTGCCATGGCTGAAGATGTGACCGATCGCCTGCAACTGCCGCTTCTTTTCGCCGGTCAGGCGCTCAAGGAGATGTTTCACAATCAAGCGCTCGCCACGCTCGACATGCTGGTGCAGCCTGTCGTCGAGAGTGCCGAACCGTCCAACCCGCCCGCGACGCCAGAACCCGGCTCGTCGTGGATCGTGGCTGCCTCTCCCCACGGAGACTGGGCAGGTCATGCTGGGGAGGTCGCTCTTTGGAGCAATGGCGGCTGGCTCTTCGCGCGTCCGCAAGCCGGATGGCGTTTTCATGTGTTGGACCGGGGCGATGACTCCATCTTCGACGGTACGACGTGGACCCGAGATCGCGTGCGCGCTGACGGCTTGTATGTGGACGGCCAGCGCGTGGTGGGGCAGCGGCAGGGAAGTATCTCCAACGCTACCGGAGGCCCCACCGTGGATGCGCAGGCACGCTCCGCGATTGCCAACATTCTTTCTGCAATGCGTGCGCATGGTCTCATAGCGTGACCAAAATAATCGCGACATTTGTGCAACAGTCCCACTTTTCGGCGCTTGTGGACGCTTGCCACGAAACTTTCGTGGGCTTAGAGCGTAGTGGCAGTCTCTTGCGACCTATATTTGAAAGGGGAAGATTATGCGGAAGCTTGGCCTGGCCATAGCGCTCGCTTCCACCGCGATGGCGTCCCCCGCCCTCGCGCGTGATGACTCGTTCTACGTTGGTGCGGGTATCGGCGGCATGATTGTCGAAGATACCGATGTCACTTATGCGAACGGTATTACGTCCACCGTGGATCACAAGACGGGCTATGATGCCGAAGGCACCATTGGCTACGACTTCGGCGGTTTCCGTCTCGAGACCGAATATTCCCACAAGAAGTCGGACAATAAGGGCACGCTCTACAGCAATCGCGCTGCAAGCCTGCCCGGCGGCATGGCCCGCGTCGACAGCTTCATGCTGAACGGCTTGCTCGACTTCGGTCCCGATGACGGCCTGCAGGGCTTCGTCGGTGGCGGTGTCGGTATCGCCCGCACGAAGATCTCCGGTCCTGACGTGCGCGATTCCGACAGTGGTTTCGCATGGCAGGCGATTGCGGGCGTTCGCGCTCCGCTCTCGCAGAATGTGGACATCTCGCTGAAGTATCGCTTCTTCACGCATGACAACATTGATCTGGTCAGCACCAGCAATGTTGGCCTGTCGGAGCGCTTCCGCAGCCACAGCCTGCTGCTGGGTCTGGCTTATAACTTCGGTTCGCCGACGCCTCCGCCGCCCCCGCCGCCTCCGCCGCCGCCCCCTCCGCCGCCTCCGCCCCCGCCGCCTCCGCCGCCTCCGGCTGCGCAGTGCACGCCTGGGCCGTACATCGTGTTCTTCGAGTGGGATAAGTCGGACATCACGCCCGACGCCGCTGCGATCCTCGATAACGCGGTTTCGGCTTATGCGGATTGCGGTAACGCGCAGGTCATGCTTGCCGGTCACGCCGATAAGTCGGGTTCGCCGAAGTACAACGTCGGCCTGTCCGAGCGTCGTAACTCGTCGGTCCGCGCTTACCTCACGTCGAAGGGTATCCCCGATGGTGTCATCACCAGCGAGGCCTTCGGTGAGAGCCGTCCGCGCGTCGAGACCGCCGACGGTGTTCGCGAACTGCAGAACCGTCGCGTGGAAATCACTTACGGTCCTGGCTCCGGCCAGTAATCGTCGGGATATCCGAACGGAAAAGGGAAGGGGCCGGGCAACCGGTCCCTTTTCTTATATGAGCTCTCTTTTTGGGTTTCGTTCGGCCAGTTCGGAACTCAGGCCGCTGACATACGTTCGCCTCGGATGATGAAAGCGCCCTCCCTCGCTCGCCCCGCTCTCGGCCTTGCTCTGCTCGCGGCCATGAGCGCCTGCTCATCCAACCCCTCGGCCAATGAGGCCGATGCCGCGAACGCAATGGCCTCGAACCAGACCAGCGCGAACGACGCGACGAGCAACATGGTTTCGATGTCCAAGACGGTTCCGCTGATCGACGCGAAGGGTGCGACGATCGGTGACGCGACATTGACCGAAACGGCTGGCGGCACGATGCTGGCGATCAATGGGCGCAATCTTCCGCCGGGCGAGCATGGCTTCCACGTTCACATGACGGGAAAATGTGAAACGCCGAAGTTCGAGTCCGCTGGCGGACATTGGAATCCCGCTTCCAAGAAGCATGGACATGAGAATCCGCAAGGGGCTCATGCGGGCGACCTTCCCAATTTGACCGTGGCCGCCGATGGCACAGTGAAGTTCGAAACCGAACTGGCGGGCGTGCGCCTGACCGGTGGTGAGCAGCCCATGCTGGACAGCGATGGCGCGGCCATCCTCATTCACGCCGATCCGGACGACGAAAAGACCGATCCGTCCGGCAACAGCGGCGCACGGATCGCGTGTGCAGCGTTTCCTGCCGCCTAAGCGACAAGTCGCTATCTGATGCAGCTATTCAGGCGGGCGGCGACATAAGTCGCTCGTCCGTCTGCCCGTGCGAGCGACTTGATAAGTGTCGCATTTTGTTGCTTCGCCCGGTTTTGCTTGAAACAGAGCGCCATCCCTACGATATTCGATCCTGAACCGGCATAGTGCCGGCCCAAGGAGATTATCTGAAATGGCTAATTGGCCGGATCCCCGTATGGCGTCGACGGGTTTCAACGGCGCCGCCGGAAGCGCAAATGCGGGTGTCACTGACGCCGGCCTGCGCTCCTACATGCTCTCCATATATAATTATATGGCGAGCGGCGTGCTGGTGACGGGTATTGTCGCCCTGCTCTTCGCTCAGAGCGGCATGGCCTACCAGATCCTGGCTGGCCCCGGCCCGCTCAAATATGTGCTGATGTTCGCGCCGTTGGCGTTCGTGCTGGTGCTGAGCTTCGGTATCAATCGCCTTTCGACGAGCACCGCGCAGCTGCTGTACTGGGCATATGCCGTCGTCATGGGCCTTTCCATGGCGTCTATCTTCCTGGTCTACACCGGCACGTCGATCGCGCAGACCTTCTTCGCGACGGCAGCGGCTTTTGCGGGCCTTAGCCTCTATGGCTACACGACCAAGAAGGATCTGTCGGGTTTCGGCACGTTCCTCATCATGGGCGTGGTTGGCATCATCATTGCCAGCCTCATCAACCTGTGGCTGCAGTCGAGCGCTCTGTCGCTTGCTGTGAGCGTTCTCGGCGTGCTGATCTTCGCGGGTCTGACCGCCTATGACACGCAGAAGCTCAAGGACCAGTATGCCTATGTCGCTGGCACCGACTTCATGGGCAAGGCGGTCATCATGGGCGCGCTGAACCTCTATCTGGACTTCGTGAACATGTTCATGTTCCTGCTGCGCTTCATGGGCAGCTCGCGCGACTGATCGCGACGACAGTTTCTAAAAGCGAAGGCCCGGCGGAGCGATCCGTCGGGCCTTTTGCTTAGCGGGAATGCTCCGGTCCGCCGTTGCTGGTGCTACTGTGACTTCATTGCGGCAATCAGCGCGTCGTCAATTGCCTTGGCCGCCTTATAAGCGGGGCGGGATGTGACCCTCTCCACATAGCGCTCGAACGCTGGCGTCTTGTGGATCGTGCCGAACATCGTGCCCCAGGTCACCTGTGCGCCGATATACACGTCCGCCGCCGTGAATCGGCTGCCGCAGATATAATCCGATGCGGAGAGCGCCGCGTCCAGCGTGCCGATTGCCCGGTCATAGCTGCCATAGCCGAACATCCGGCCTTGCTCGGCGGTCGGATCGAATCCTGCGGCCCTGTTCGTTACGGCGGCCTCGACCGGGCCGGCCGCAAAGAACAGCCAGCGATAATAGTCGGCACGATCCTCCGTTGCCGGCGCGAGGCCCGCCTGCGGAAAGGCGTCGGCCAGATAGGCGCAGATCGCCGCGCACTCCGTCACCACCTTGCCCTTGTGGACGATCGCCGGCACCTTCCCCATGGGATTTATCGCCAGATAATCTGCCGATTTCATGCCGTCCTCGTAGCTCAATATGTGCTGATCGTAAGGTGCGCCCACCTCGTGCAGCATCCACCGGCCGATCTGACCTCGCGACATGGGATTGGTATAGAACTCGATTTCCTCGGTCATCGCACGTCTCTCCCATCGCGGCTGGGCTGGAAAATATAGCGACCGGCGACGGCGTCAAACGCCTTTCTGCCGCGAGAACGCCCCGCTTTCCAGAAAGGCTGCGGTCTGCGCCTGCGCGGCGGGATGATAGGCAAGCATCATATGGCTGAGCGGCAAGACGATGTGATCGCTTTCCCCAGCGACATGGGTGGACGCGACGGACACTTTGCCGTCATGCGGAGCAGGCAGGATGCGATCCGAAAGGCCGCGCATCATCGGTCGATCCCCCGCTACGACACCGAGCGGAAAGTCCACCCGGCCCAGCACGGCCTCGAGTTCCGGATCCCGCATTGTGACCAACGCGGGCGCGGCTTGGCCCAGCACCGTTCGCGTCGCCGGCCAGCGATCGAGAAGATCGGCAAGCTCGCTCCCCCGGCTGGGCGTGCCCAGCATGACGACGCGGCCGAGTTGCGCTGGCCGCTGCCGCGCGATCAATGCTCGCGCCACCAGACCGCCCATGGAATGACAAACGAAGTGCACTGGCTCGTCTGCGGGTTGCGCACTGGCGAATGCCGCCACTCTCGGCGCCAGCCTGTCGACGATGGTGCGCAGGGGCAAGCGCCAGCTGTCATACCAGGGCGCTATGGTCCGATAGCCTTGTTTGCGGAGTGCAAACGCAAAGGGCTGCATCACGCCGGGCAAACCGGCAAATCCGTGAAGGAGCACGACCGAGCCTTTCATCCTTCGGTCACTATCCCGCTTCCTCCGCCCGTCAAACTTCTGTTCCCGCAAGAAAGGGCGGCCCGCTCAATCGCGAACCGCCCTTTTCATCAAATCAGAAGGCTCAGCCCTTGGGCGCGTCCGCCTTGGGCTTGGACTTGCCGCCGCCTTTCGGTGCGGACTTGCCGCCTTTGCGCGTCGCCTTGGGCGCAGCCGGCGTGATCTCGAAGCTGAGCACGCCGTCCTTCAGCCGGACATGCACTTCGCCGCCATGGACAAGCTTACCGAAGAGCAGCTCCTCAGCGAGCGGCTGCTTGATCTTCTCCTGCATCAGCCTGCCCATCGGGCGCGCGCCATACAGCTTGTCATAGCCACGCGCGGTGAGCCATGCGCGGGACTCATCATCCAGCGTAATGTGCACATCGCGGTCGGCGAGCTGCAGCTCGAGCTGCAGGATGAACTTGTCGACAACGCGGCTGACCACGTCGCTCGGCAGATAATCGAACGGCACGATGGCATCGAGGCGGTTGCGGAACTCAGGCGTGAAGAGCTTCTTCACGGCCTCTTCCTGCACGTCTTCGCGGCCACCCAGATCGCCGAAGCCGATCGACTCCTTGGCCATGTCGGATGCGCCCGCGTTTGTCGTCATGATGAGAATGACGTTGCGGAAGTCGACCGTCTTGCCGTGGTGATCGGTGAGGCGCCCGTTGTCCATCACCTGCAGCAGGATGTTGAACAGGTCCGGATGGGCTTTCTCGATCTCGTCGAGCAGCAGCACGCAATGCGGATTCTGGTCGATCGCGTCGGTCAGCAGGCCACCCTGATCGTAGCCGACATAACCCGGAGGCGCGCCGATGAGGCGGCTGACCGAGTGGCGCTCCATATATTCCGACATGTCGAAGCGCTGGAGCGGAATGCCCAGCAGATGCGCAAGCTGGCGGGCAACCTCCGTCTTGCCGACGCCCGTGGGGCCGGAGAACAGATAGTTGCCGATCGGCTTGTCCGGATCGCGCAGGCCAGCACGGCTGAGCTTGATCGCGGAGGAGAGCACCTCGATTGCCTTGTCCTGCCCGAAGACGACGCGCTTGAGGTCTGTCTGGAGCGTCTCCAGCACGGTTTTGTCGTCGGACGACACGGTCTTGGGAGGAATTCGCGCCATGGTGGCAATCACCGCCTCGACTTCCTTGGGCGTAATGACTTTCTTGCGCCGCGAGGGCACCACCAGCATCTGCATCGCGCCGACCTCGTCGATCACGTCGATCGCCTTGTCCGGCAACTTGCGATCGTTGATGTAGCGCGCGGAGAGCTCCACCGCTGCCTTGATCGCGTCGGGCGTGTAGCGCACCGAATGATGCTGCTCGAAGGCCGAGCGCAGTCCGGCGAGGATCTTGATGGTATCCTCGACGGTCGGCTCGTTCACGTCGATCTTCTGGAACCGGCGCAGCAGCGCGCGATCCTTCTCGAAGTGATTGCGGAACTCCTTGTACGTCGTGGAGCCGATGCAACGGATCGATCCGCCCGAGAGCGCCGGCTTCAGGAGGTTGGATGCATCCATTGCGCCGCCGCTGGTTGCACCGGCGCCGATCACCGTGTGGATCTCGTCGATGAACAGCACGGCGTGGGGCATCTTCTCCAACTCGGAGACGACGGCCTTCAGACGCTCCTCGAAGTCACCGCGATAGCGCGTTCCGGCAAGCAGAGCGCCCATGTCGAGCGAGTAGATCACGGCCTCTTTCAAGACCTCGGGCACTTCGCCCTCGACGATTTTGCGCGCCAGACCTTCTGCGATCGCGGTCTTGCCCACGCCCGGATCGCCCACATAGAGTGGGTTGTTCTTCGAGCGGCGGCACAGGATCTGGATTGTCCGGTCGACCTCGGCGGCGCGGCCGATCAGCGGATCGACCTTGCCCTCCATGGCCTTCTCGTTGAGGTTGACGGTGAACTGGTCGAGCGCGCCGTCCTTCTTCTTGGCCTCGCCACGCGGTTCCTTCTCATCGGACTTGGCGGCCTTGGGCGTTTCCGGCTGCTGCACGCCCTTGCCAACGCCGTGGCTGAGATAGCTCACCGCATCCAGCCGGCTCATGTCCTGCTGCTGGAGGAAATAGACGGCATAGCTCTCCCGCTCGGAGAAGAGCGCGACGAGCACGTTGGCGCCGGTCACTTCTTCCTTGCCGGAAGACTGGACGTGGAGGATCGCCCGCTGGACGACCCGCTGGAAGCCGCTGGTCGGGGAGGGATCGACTTCGCCGGTTACCTTGAGGCTCTCCAGCTCGGTATCGAGATAGTGTGTGACAGTGTCGCCCAGTTCGCCCAGCTCGACGCCGCACGCCTGCATCACCTTCGCCGCGTGCTCATCGTCAATGAGCGCGAGCAGCAGATGCTCCAGCGTCGCATATTCGTGGCGGCGCTCGGAGGCGTGAGCCAGCGCGCTGTGCAGGGTGGTTTCCAGGGCAGATGCAAAGGAAGGCATAGTTTTATTCTCCTGCGACCCTCTTGGGGGACGCTTCACGACCAATGTCGGCGCGGCATGGTCCGCCTTCAAGGGCAGCCATGCCAGCCGGATTGTCCGAGGGCCGATATGCGCCGTCCGGCGATCCTGCCCGCGTTCTTCTCATTTTCGAAATAGCGCTTCCGCGCTTGCCTTGTGGTTAATCCCGCGCTCGCGTTTTGCGCGACATCGCTCGATCTCGGCTTCGAGAGCCACGATGCGCGCATCCAGCTCGGAGACAGACAAAGGATCGAGATCTTGCCTGACCAGCTGCGCCAGAGCGTCATCCGCGCGATGGCGGGGCCTGTCGTCGTCCGCGTCCATGTCCGCCAGTGTTGACCCAAAGCCGGGGGCTGTCAATAAGGGCTGCGGCGAGCCGCACGGGGGTGCGAAAGCGGCGGGAGAACAATGCGATGGCAAGCGCGGGGAGTGTGGGCATGACTGTGCCGGCCGAGATGAATGCGATCGTCATTCGGGAGCCGGGAGGTCCGGACGTGCTGGAGATGCAGCGCGTGCCCGTTCCTTGCCCGCGCGCGGGGGAAGTGCTCGTGCGGGTGGCGTCTGCGGGCGTCAATCGGCCGGATGTTCTCCAGCGCATGGGAGCGTATCCCCCGCCGGCCGATGCCTCTCCGCTGCCGGGACTGGAGGTCGCTGGCGAGATCGTGGCAGCGGGCCAAGGCGTGGACGCTGCCGTGATTGGGCAGCAGGTCTGCGTGCTGGTGGCAGGAGGGGGCTATGCGCCCTATGCCGTGGCGGCGCACGCACAGTGCTTCCCGGTGCCTCCGGGCCTGTCGCTGGTCGAGGCGGCGGCCATCCCCGAAACACTCATGACCGTATGGGCGAACCTTTTCGAGCGCGCTTATGTGGTGGAGGGCGACATTGTCCTCATCCACGGTGGCACCAGCGGCATCGGCACCATGGCGATCTCGCTCTGCCGCCTCTTCGGCATCACCAGCATCGTGACCTGCGGCAGCGACGAGAAATGCGCGGCGGCGATGGACTGGGGTGCCGGCCACGCAATCAACTATCGCAGCGAGGACTTCGTCGAGGCGGTGAAGCGCATCACCGACGGTGCGGGCGCCGATGCGGTACTGGATATGGTCGGTGGCGATTATCTGCCGCGTAACCTGCGCTGCCTCGCTGAGGATGGTCGTCATGTCTCGATCGCCGTGCTCGGCGGCGCAAAGGCCCGCATCTTCATTCCCGAGATCATGCGGCGCCGTCTCACGCTCACGGGCTCCACACTGCGCCCTCGTTCCGCAGGCCTCAAGGCGCTGCTGGTGCATGAAATCGCGCAGAATGTCTGGCCATTCGTCGAGAGCGGGCAGCTCCGCCCGGCCATGGACCGCACCTTCCCGCTGGCGCAGGCAGCAGAGGCGCATCGGCGCATGGAAGCGGGCGACCATGTCGGCAAGATCGTTCTGACGCTCTGAGGGTCACGACCGGATGACTGAAACCATCAGGCTTCACGAATATGCCCCGTCGGGGAACTGCTACAAGATCCGCCTGACGGCGGCGCTGCTTGGCGTGCCGATCGAGCGGCGCCATTACGACATCGTGACTGGCGAGACGCGAACGCCGGACTTCCTCGCGCATGTTAACGCCAACGGTCGTATCCCGGTTCTGCAATTGGGCGATCGCTTCCTGCCGGAGAGCAACGCGGCTTGCCTGTGGCTGGCGCACGGCTCCCCGCTGATCCCGACCGACCGGTTCGATCAGGCGGACATGATGCGCTGGCTGTTCTGGGAACAGTATAATCACGAGCCCAATATCGCGACGGTCCGCTATTGGCGCACGGTCGTGGGGGAGGCGGCGCTGGACGATCTGCAGAAAGCGCTGCTGCCCGGAAAGGTGGCTGCCGGGAAGGCCGCTCTGGCCCTGATGGACGACCATTTGCGCGGACGACGCTGGCTGGTGGGTGAAGGGCCGACGCTCGCTGACATCTGCCTCTATGCCTACACGCATGTGGCGGGGGAAGGCGGTTTCAATCTCGCGGACTACCCTTCGGTGGCCTCCTGGCTCGGCCGTGTCGCGCGTCTGCCGGGGCACATCGCGATCACGGATTAAGCGGTGGCGCACGCTGCCTCAGTGTCTCAAACCCGTCATATCCCGAGAAAAACTGTCACATTGCTCCGCTAAAGGCTCGCCAAGGCAAAACGCGGGGCAGGGCGGTCCTTATGAACGCAGTCAGTTCGATCATGCCGGTTGCGGGTAACTGCGGCCGGAGGCGCTATCGCACGATCTGGATCTCGGACATTCATCTTGGCACGCGCGGCTGCAACGCCGCCATGCTCGTCGATTTCCTCGACAGCGTGGACAGCGACACGCTTTATCTCGTGGGCGACATCGTCGATGGCTGGCAGCTCAAGAAGCGCTTCTACTGGCCTACCGGTCACAACGACATCGTCTGGCGGATCATGAAGCGCGCGCGGCGCGGCACGCGCGTCATCTATATTCCCGGCAATCATGACGAGATGTTCCGCCAGTTCACGGGGATGAACTTCGGTGGGGTCGAGATCCGGCGCAAGCACATCCACACCACGGCGGACGGCCGCAAGCTGCTCGTTCTCCATGGCGACGAATTCGACACGGTCATGCTGGCGCATCGCTGGCTCGCGGTGGTCGGGGATGCCGCCTACACGGTGCTGATGGGCCTGAACCGGCGGGTCAACCAGATCCGCCAGTGGCTCGGCATGCCTTACTGGTCGCTCTCGAAGGTCGCCAAGCACAAGGTGAAGAATGCCGTGGCCTTCATCTCCCGCTTTGAGGAGATCGTGGCGCATGAGGCGGGGCGGCGACACGTGGACGGGGTTGTTTGCGGCCACATCCATACCGCCGAAATCCGGCAGTTCGGCGCGGTCACATATTATAATGACGGTGACTGGGTTGAGGGCTGCACGGCTCTTGTCGAGCATCATGACGGCCGCATGGAAGTGCTGCACTGGGCCGACGAGATCGCGGCGCGGGAGAGCGTGGAAGCTGCGCTTGATCTGGAGATCGCCGCCTGATGCGTGTCGCCATCGTCACCGATGCGTGGGAGCCGCAGGTGAACGGCGTCGTCCGCACGCTCGGGGCGACATGCGCGGAGCTTCGCGCGCTCGGTCATAGTGTCGAAGTGATCGAGCCCAGCGCTTTTCCCACTGTGCCGTGCCCGACCTATGCGGAAATCCGGCTCGCGCTCGCCACGCCCGGCGCAGTCGGCCGGCGGCTTTCGGCGTTCGAGCCGGACGCGATTCATCTCGCCACCGAAGGCCCGCTGTGCCTTGCCGCCCGTGTGTGGTGCCTGCGGGAAGGTCTCCCTTTCACGACTGCTTTCCACACCAGTTTCCCGGACTATGTCGCGCAGCGCACCGGGCTCTCGCCTGAGTGGTTCTGGCCTTATTTTCGGTGGTTTCACGGCGCGGCGAGCGCGGTACTGGTCTCGACACCCACGATTCGGGCTGAGCTGGCGAAGGCTGGCATTTCTCATACCCGGCACTGGGGCAGGGGCGTCGACCACAGCCTGTTCCGGCCCCATGGCCCCGCACATCCCGCCTTCGAGGGCTTGCCGCGCCCCATTCTCCTCAATGTCGGCCGGGTGGCGGTCGAGAAGAATATCGAGGCGTTCCTCAAGCTGGATAGCGCGGGCACGAAAGTGATCGTGGGCGATGGCCCGGCGCGTCCGGCGCTGGAGCGCGCCTATCCCGAGGCGCGGTTTCTGGGCGTTCTTGCCGGGGAAGCCCTGGCAGCCGCCTATCGCGGCGCCGACGCGCTCGTCTTCCCCAGTCGCACGGATACCTTCGGTCTCGTGATGATAGAGGCGCTGTCCTGCGGCACGCCTGTGGCGGCGATGCCCGTGCCCGGCCCGCTGGATGTGCTGAACGATGAAGTCGGCTGCATGGACGAAGATCTGTCGCGCGCTGTCGCTGGCGCGCTGGGCAGGGATCGCGCGCTCTGTGCTGCCTATGGCGCGGGTTTCGGATGGCGCAGCAGCGCCTTCCAGTTTCTCGCTGCCCTGCGCTTCGTCGACCGGGTGGGCATGCCCGTCGCGGCCTGAGCGCCGATCCTGCGCAATCCCTTGCCCTTGGTTCCGCGTTGTTCTAAATGAGAGGGGAAGGCCGCTCCGCGAGGGGCGGCCGCACGCGTTTTTAAGGCTCACAGGAGACCGCAAGTGGCACAGCCGCTCATGCCCCACGCCACCGCCAGCTGGCTGGTCGACAATACCGCGCTCAGCTTCGAGCAGATCGCCGAATTCTGCGGCCTGCACATTCTCGAAGTGCAGGCAATCGCAGACGATACCGCCGCGACCAAATATACCGGCCGCGATCCCGTCCGTGCCCATGAAATCACGATGGAAGAAATCCACAAGGGCGAGGCCAATCCGGACTATCGTCTCGTGATGGTCAAGGGACCGGACCCCGTGCGCCGCACCAAGGGGCCGCGCTACACGCCGGTTTCCAAGCGGCAGGACAAGCCGGACGGCATTGCTTGGATTCTGCGCCATCACCCGGAAGTTTCGGACGGCGCGATTGGCAAGCTGATCGGCACCACGCGCAACACCATTCAGGCGATCCGCGAGCGCACACATTGGAACATCTCGAACATCCAGCCCAAGGATCCGGTAACGCTCGGCCTGTGCTCGCAGCGCGAACTGGATGCTCTGGTTGCCCGCACTGCCAAGAAGGCGGGCATCGAGGCGCCGACCGACAGCCGTCTGGCTGGCGACCGCGAAGCTCTGATCGAGGAGTTGCGCCGCGAGCGTGAGACGCAGCAGCGTCTGGCCGATGAAGCGCTGAATGCCGAGGCTGCCGCGATCAACGACGTCGCGACAATTCTCGATCCGTTCAGCGACAACAAAGGCCACGTCTGAGTCGGAATTCTGCGGGTGGGGTCGGCGCTCCCGGCGCCGCCCATGCCCGCAGCTTGCCCTTACGGCCGCGCCAGCGCCGAGAGCCTGACGCTTACGCTAACGTAAAGTAGTTGCGGCCGGCCCCTGCTTGTCCTAGCCTTGGCTCATGGAGAGCAAGCGCTGGATCTGGCAGGATCGCTATGACCATCCTTTCGCGTGGGAGCAGAGCTATCCCCCGCTGACGGTTCCTCAGATGCTCGAAGCATCAGCGGCACGCACGCCGGACGCGCCTCTCGCAGACTTCTACAGCCGCAAATATAGCTATGCCGAAGTGCTCGACGGCGCGCGGCGCGTCGCCTGCGGGCTGCAGCGCCTGGGCGTTCAGCGCGGTGAGCGCGTCGGCCTCTACCTGCCCAATGTGCCGCACTATATCGCCGCCTATTACGGCGCGATGATGATCGGCGCGGTCGTCGTCAATTTCTCGCCGCTCTACACGGCGGAGGAGCTTGAGCATCAGGCCGAGGACAGCGGCACCCGCATTCTCTTCACCCTGTCAGCCCAGCAGCTCTTCGGCACCGCGTTCGAAGTGCTCAACGGCTCATGCATAGAGCGGCTGATCGTCGGCTCGATCGCAGGCGTGCTGCCTGCCGGCAAGTCGCTCGCCTATCGTCTGTTCCGCCGCAAGGAGATGGCGGACGTGCCGGATGATCCGCGCATCACCCGCTTCTCGGCGCTTATCGACAATGATGGCGGTTGCATCGTGCCCGATGTCGGGGCCGACGACCTCGCTCTGCTTCAGTATACCGGCGGGACGACGGGCCGGCCGAAGGGCGCGATGCTCACCCATCAGAATCTTACGGCGAATGCGCGTCAAGTGAACATGCTCGATCCGCATCTGGAGCAGCAGGACCGGATTGTCGGCGTGCTGCCCTTCTTCCATGTCTTCGCCAATACCGCTGTGCTTAATCGCACCATTTCGCACGGCGGGGAGATCGTGATGCTGCCCCGGTTCGACGCCCGTCAGACCCTCGCGGCAATCACGCGAACCAGCGCGACTGCGCTCCCCGGCGTGCCCACCATGTTTCAGGCGCTGCTCGATTGCCCCGACCTGCCGAAGACCAATTTCTCGACCTTGCGCGTCTGCATTTCCGGTGGCGCACCCCTGCCGCTGCAACTCAAGCAGCGCTTCGAGGAAGCGACTGGCGCAAAGCTGGTAGAGGGCTATGGCCTGACCGAGTCGAGCGGTGTGGTCTCCGCCAATCCCTATGAGCTGCCGGGCAAGAGCGGCACGATCGGCCAGCCCATTCCCGGCACCCGGGTTCGCCTGCTCGATCGCGAAGACCCCAGCCGCG
Source organism: Sphingobium sp. CR28 (assembly GCF_052327305.1). Lineage (GTDB taxonomy): Bacteria > Pseudomonadota > Alphaproteobacteria > Sphingomonadales > Sphingomonadaceae > Sphingobium. The sequence continues at coordinate 2,757,113 of NZ_CP182486.1, forward strand.
ATGCCCCGGCGGGCGAGCCGGGAGAGATCGCCTTCGCCGGACCCCAGACGATGCGCGGCTATTGGAACAAGCCGGAGTCGGATGCCGAGGTGTTCATGAACGGCTATCTGCGGACCGGAGACGTCGGCGTGATCGACGAGGACGGCTATATCCGCGTGGTCGATCGCATCAAGGACATGATCGCAGTGGGAGGCTTCAAGGTCTTCCCGAGCCAGATCGAGGCCGTGCTGTATCGCCATCCGGCCGTGCGCGAAGCCTTGGTAATCGGCATCCCCGATTCCTACCGTGGCGAGTGCCCCAAGGCGTTCGTCACCCTGAAGCCGGAGGCCGCCGAGGAGATCGACGCTATTGCACTCAAGGCCTGGCTTAACCCACAGCTTGGCAAGCATGAGCGAGTGGAGATGGTCGAGATTCGCGAAAGCCTCCCCAAGACGCTGGTCGGCAAATTGAGCCGCAAGGAGCTGGTCGAGGAGGAAAAGGCGAAGGCTGCCGCAGCCTCCCAGACTGCCTGACCAGCGGCGAAAGGCAGTCTCGCGTCAGTGCACCGTTCCGATAGTCTCGGGGATGAGTAGCAGCGCGATCATCCGCTCGATCTGCCGCCAGTGGCAGAAGTGGATGTGATTGCCTAAGTCCCGGCTGCGATCGGCGCGCAGCGCCGCCTCATGCCCAGCCATCTCGCCAAAGGCCTCGATGAGCGCGTTTGCGTCATCATAGCTGCGGCGACTCGACAGCATGGGTAGATATGCGGAGGGCAGGTGCATCGGGCCTCGTGTCATTTGCGGCCTTGGCTCAATGCCCCGGCGCTGATCGCCTGCTAGAGGCCGGGCCTTCACCAAGTCGCCAAGCATCGCGGTGAACGTTCTCTTAGGCAAAGAGTGACCCGAAATCGGACGCGCGAAAGCGCGCTGGCACTGGCCCGCGAGCCATGGCATGGCGGAGGCTATGAACAGCAAGCCTCCTTCCAATCGTCCTGCCGGCACGACTTCCGGCCTCGCTGGCGGCGCGCCGCTCGCCCTGCTGATGATCGCGGGCGTCATCATTGGCGGAGAATATGGTCAGCCAACCGTAGGGCTGATCGCGGGCACGGCCATTGGCGTCGCAATCGCGATTTTCATTTGGCGTCGCGGACGGCGTTAAGAGCGGAATCGTTACGATGCGACTGGATGATCGCCTGTGCGTTACGCTAAGGCGAGGCAAGGTCGTCGTTCAAAAGAGATAGGGCGCGGGAATGAAGAAGTATCTGCTGTGGGGCGTGACGATCCTCGTTCTCGTCATCGCCGTCATCCTGTTCATTCTCACTCGTCCCGATGTCGCGCGCCTCTCGGAAAGCGACCTGCAAGGGCGCGAGCCCAAGTTCACCGAACAGCGCCGGCAGATCCTGCCTACGGTGAAGATCGCCAAGCCAGTCGGCTGGGCGGCGGATGCGGCGCCCACTGCGCCCCGTGGCCTCTCCGTCACTCGCTTCGCCGCTGGTCTCGATCATCCCCGCACGATGCTTCTGCTGCCCAATGGCGACATCCTTGTCGCCGAGACCAACAGCCAGCCCAGGAAGGTCGAGGGCGTTCGCGACTGGATCATGAGCAAGCTGATGGGCAGCGCGGGCGCAGGAGCGCCTTCGCCGGATCGCATTCGGCTGCTGCGTGATGCGAACGGCGACGGCGTAGCCGAGCAGCAGTTCATGTTCCTCACGGGTCTTACCTCGCCCTATGGCATGGCCTTGGTCGGAGACGCGCTCTACGTCGCGAACACCGATGCGCTGCTCGCCTTCCCCTACAAGACCGGCGACACCAAGATTACAGCGAAGGGCCGGCTGGTCCTGAAGCTCCCTGCCAACGGTCCCAATTATCACTGGACCAAGTCCCTCGTCGCCAACAAGGACGGCACGAAGCTCTATATCGGCGTCGGCTCCAACTCCAACGTCGCCGAAACCGGCCTCGACCTTGAGGATTATCGCGCCCTCATCATGGAAGTCACGCCGGGCAAGGCTGGCTATAATGTCTATGCCAGTGGCCTGCGCAATCCCACTGGTCTCGCGATCAAGCCTGACACCGGCGAGCTCTGGGCCACGGTGAACGAGCGGGACATGCTCGGCTCGGATCTCGTGCCGGATTATCTCACGCAGGTCGAGTTCGCGGCGTTCTATGGCTGGCCGTGGAATTACTGGGGCGGCTATGAGGACAAGCGGGTCCAGCCCGAGCGCCCCGACTTGCGGGAATACACCCGCAGGCCTGATTACGCCCTCGGCGTGCACGTTGCTCCGCTTGGCTTTGCCTTCACTGACGGTTCCGGTCTGGGCGCACCCTTCACCAATGGCGCGTTCGTGGCTCTGCACGGCAGCTGGAACCGCGTGCCGCCGGCCGGTTACAAGGTCGTCTATGTGCCGTTCGATGCCAAGGGCCGCCCGACTGGCAAGCCCATCGATCTTCTCACTGGTTTTCTGAACAAGGACGGTCAGGCGCAGGGCCGCCCGGTCTGGCCGCTGATCAAGGGCGACGGTTCGCTGCTGGTGAGCGATGACACGGGCGGTGTCATCTGGCGCATCCGCAATTCCGCTGCGCCGGAGCGCGCACCCCCTGCGAGCGCCCCAGTCGCTCAGGCGAAATAGATCGAGCGCTGGACGGGTACGAAGCGCGTCGAGCAGGCCGCTTCGGACTTAATCCAGCGTCTTGCCTGCGCGCCCTGCCAGTTCCACGACATATTGCCAGGCGATGCGGCCGGACCGGCTGCCGCGCTGGGTCGCCCACTGGATCGCTTCCTTGGCATCGACCATGAGGCCATGCGCATCGGCATAGCGCTGGACGATCGCCACATAGGCATCCTGATCGAGCGCATGGAAGCCCAGCGACAGACCGAAGCGATCCGAGAGCGCCATGCGATCGTCTACGGCGTCGCGCGGATTGATGGGGTCGTCCTGCTCGGAAAGATGGCGCGGCACGATATGGCGGCGATTTGAGGTAGCGTAGAGGCGCACCGTCCCGCGTCGCGCCGCTGCGCCACCCTGCAGCATGGAGCGCAGCGCGCGGGCATCCCCGCCGAAATTCTCGTCGAAGCCCAGATCGTCGATATAGACAATGGCGGGCCGCTCGGTCTCCCGCAGCAGCGCGAAGAGCGTCGCGAGGCTGCGCAGGTCATCCGTCGCGACCTCGACCAGCGCGAGATTGCCGCCCGTCCTCTGCACATGGCCCACGCATGCCGCCACCGTGGACGACTTGCCCGTGCCGCGCGCGCCCCATAGCAGCACGTCATGGGCCGCATGGCCGGCTGCGAGGCGGCGGGTATTCTCCAGGCACGCCTCTTTCTGGGCGTCGATGCCGGCAAGCAGCGTATAGTCGAGCGGACGGAAATCCTGGACCACGCCGAGCGCCTTGCCATCCCAGCGATAGGCGGGGTGCGCCTCCAGATCGACCGGCGGCGGGGCAGGGGGCGAAATCCGCTCCAGTGCGCTGGCGATGCGATCGAGGGCGGCTTGGTGCTCGGGCGTAATCATGCGGGCGCTTTAGGGCCGCGCGTACCGCGCGACAAGTGCGGGCGGCGGCGCTATAGGCGGCGCGTGTCCGCTCTTAAGACCCAGATCCTGCCGCTGAGCGATGCCGCGATTGGCGAGGCCGCCACGCTGATCCGCGCCGGCCAGCCCGTCGCCGCGCCGACCGAGACGGTTTATGGCCTTGCTGCCGACGCCACGGACGCCGCCGCAGTGGCCCGCATTTATGCCGCGAAGGGCCGGCCCAGCTTCAATCCGCTGATCGTCCATGTAACTGACATGGCCATGGCCCGAAGCATCGCGACCTTCTCGCCCCTGGCGGATCGGCTTGCCGCGGCTTTCTGGCCCGGTCCGCTCACGCTCGTGCTGCCTCTCGCGTCGGAGAGCCCGGTTGCCCGGCTCGTTACGGCGGGGCTTCCGACCGTCGCGATCCGTATGCCAGCGCATCCGGCCATGCGCGCGCTGATCGCGGCGAGTGGCGTACCCCTGGCGGCGCCGTCGGCCAATGCCAGCGGATCGATCAGCCCGACGAGCGCGGCGCATGTCCTCCGCAGCCTTGATGGCCGCACTCCCCTCATTCTCGATGATGGACCCACGAGCGCGGGCCTCGAATCCACGATCGTCGCCGTGGGGGAGGCAGCGCTAACCCTGCTGCGCCCCGGCCCTGTCGATGCGGACATGCTGGCCTCCGTGGCGGGGGTGCCTGTTATCGCGCGCGGGGAGGGGGATGCGATCACCGCACCCGGCCAGCTCGCCAGCCATTATGCGCCGGGGAAACCCGTTCTGCTGAACCGTACAGAGCCCGCTGAGGGCGCATTTCACATTGGCTTTGGTCCGGGCGCCAGCGACTATAATCTCAGCGAAAGCAGCGATCTTCTGGAGGCGGCGGCGCGCTTGTTTGCGGCGCTTCATGAAGGTGATTTGAGCGATCGCGCCTGTATCAGCATCGCGCCTATCCCCCATGAGGGCATCGGTATCGCGATCAACGATCGGCTGGCACGAGCGGCGGCTTAAGGCGATCACACCGAGCCCGGCGCTCAATTCCCGCAATAGTCGGGATTATACTCTTTCTCGCACTTCTTGCGCAGCTTCTTGCCGCGATTGCGGTCGGCTTCGCTCTGGCTGGTTGTCATCCAGTCGGCCGTCTGGTTGGCGGCGCGGAAGGGTAGAGTTGCGGCGCTCGTTACAGTGCGAACGCAGCCCGGCAGAGTGGCGATCATCAGGCCGCAAAGGGCAGTGGTGGTGGCAGTGCGCAGCATGACTTCATCCTGTGATCGCGGGAATAATCGCAGCTAGCGCGCCAAATCTGTTCAAATTGTGAACAGTGCGGCAGCCCGTGCCGCCGCACCGCTCGTTGTCAGGCGGCTGTCTCGCGCAGCCGCTCGGCAAAGCCCTTGCGCAGCTTGGCCAGCTTGGGCGGGATCACCGCCATGCAATAGGGATTGCGGTCGCCCACACGCTCCCAGTAGCGCTGATGATAATCCTCGGCCGGATACCAGGGCGCCATCGGCTCGATCGTGGTGACGATCGGGTCCGTCTGGTCGGCCTGCGCGCGGGCGATGGCCGCCTCTGCCTCAGCCGTTTGCGCGTTGTCATGCGGGAAGATCGCGGAGCGATACTGCGTGCCGATGTCGTTGCCCTGCCGGTTCAGCGTGGTCGGGTCGTGCGTCGCGAAGAACACGTCGAGCAGGTCGCCATAGCCGATCTGCTCGGGGTCGTAGCCGATGCGGATCGCCTCCGCGTGGCCGGTCCTGCCGGAGCACACCTCTTCGTAGCTCGGGTTGGCCTTCTCGCCGCCAATATAGCCGCTCTCGACGCTCAAGACGCCCTTGAGGTTCTGATAGACCGCCTCGGTGCACCAGAAGCAGCCGCCGGCAAGCGTGGCATAGTGCGTGGTCATGGGATGGTTCTTTCCTTGAGGGGGAATGACCCTCAAGATAGGAAGCGCCCGCCTTCGCGCAATCCCTTTGCCCGCTTCGGCCTTAGAGGCGCAGGCCTGCCGTCTCGGGCAGTCCCGCCATCAGGTTCAGGTTCTGCACTGCCGCGCCGGATGCGCCCTTGCCGAGATTGTCGAGCGCCGCGACGAGGCGGATCTGGCTGCTTTCCGGGTCAGCGAAGACGAAGAGCTCCAGCCGATCCGTACCCGCCAGGTGCTCGATCGACAGGGTTGCGCCGTCGTGAGCCTGCGCCACGCTGATGATCGGCGATCCCGCATAATGGTCGGCGAGCGCCTGCCGCAGCCGGTCGGCGCTCGTGTCCGTCGAGAGCATCGCGCGGTGCAGCGGCACTTCCACGATCATGCCCGAATAGAGCGGCACCACGGTCGGCGCGAACAGCGGGCGATGCGCGAGGCCGCTTGCGCCCTGCATCTCTGGCACATGCTTGTGGGTCAGCGTCAGCGCATAGGTGCGGAAAGCCGACGGCGCGCCGTCCGGTCCCTCATAGTCCGCGATCATGCTCTTGCCGCCGCCCGAATAGCCAGAGGCGGCGTTGCAGCTCAGCAGCGCGTCGGCGGGGATCAGGCCTGCCGCGACCAGCGGCGCGACGAGAGCAATGAAGCCGGTGGAATAGCAGCCCGGATTGCTGACGAAGCGAGCCTGCGTCACTGCATCGCGTCCGCTTACTTCCGGCAGACCATAGACCCAGCCGCCCGCGGTGCGATGCGCGGTCGATGCGTCGATGACACGCGTGGTCCCATCCGCGATCATAGCCACGGCGGCACGAGCGGCGTCGTCTGGCAGACAAAGGATCGCGATATCGGCGGCGTTTAGTGCCTCTGCACGCGCGCTGTCATCCTTGCGCGCCGCATCGTCGAGCTGAATGAGATCGAACTCACCCCGGCCCGCGAGGCGTTCTGCGATCTGCAGACCTGTCGTTCCCGCTGCGCCGTCGATGAAGAGCCGCACGCTCATGGTATGATCCTCCGCCGCGCGATGATCGGGGTGCCGTGGCTGGCCGAAAGACGAGCAACCACATCGGCCAGCGGCTCGATGACGGTCGACATCCAGTAAGCATTGGCATGCAGTAGGTGTGTTTCGTCCGCCATCATGCCGACATGGCCAGGAAAGAAGACGAGGTCGCTCCGCCGCAGGGCTTCGCCCTCGGGGATCGGCGCGCCGAGCGCGGCCGCCTGTTGATCACTGTCGCGCGGGGAGGGGATGCCACAGGCGCCCAGCGCCATCTGGACGAGGCCCGAGCAGTCGACGCCCCGGCTGCCGCGCCCGCCCCAGATATAGGACTGGCCGAGATAGCGCTCCGCAACTGCCACCCAGTCCGTCTCATGCTGAGAGATCGGGACCACGTGCTGGTTGTGGATATGGCCATCGGCGACATCGAGGAACGCGTCGCCCGGCGTCCCCGCAACGAGGCTCCCGATTGGCAGAACGCGCACGACAGGCGACTTAATGTCCGCAGCCGTGAAAACCGGTGCCACGTGACGGGTGCGATGCGTGGGAGCGGTCGGCAGGCCAAGCGCGTCGCGGCGCAGATAGCCGACATAATGGTCGTGCGAGCTATAGCCCCATGCCCAGTCGGCCCGCACATCCAGCACATGGAAGCTCTCGCCGAACAACAGTTCGCTCGTGGCGCTCCGCCGCGCATCGGGCTCGCCATAAAGGAAAGCCTGATCCGCCACGCAAACCAGCGGAACGGCTGCGGCATAATGCGGCGCGAAATGGGTTTCCGCCAGAGCGAGATCGGCCAGATCGGGACGGATCGCGTTCGTGCGAGTGTCGTAGGGGTGCGTCACCCCGCTTAACCGAAAACGGATGCGGTCAGGCCGTGCGCTTCCCGCGTTGGCTTTCTGTCCCTGATTCATCGGCGCTCCCTGCGATGAATCGGTCGAAGAGGTCAAGGAATTCCGCCCCCTTGCCGGTGCGTCGAATGAAGACATTGCGTCGGTCGCTCATGTCGCGCTCTCTTCTGACGAAGCCGAGCTGTCCCAGCCGATTCAGCGCGCGGGTGACAACGGGCTTAGCTACGCTCAGCTTATGGGCGAGGCCGCGCACTGTGCTCGGGTCGGGATCCGCATAAATCAGCATCATCATGGCCATCTGACGATTGGTCAGATCGGGCTGACCGGAGCGCACGTAGCGCACCATTGTACCCATCCACGAGGTTAGACCGTCTCCCTGCTGAGCTGTCTGCATTTCGTTGCCCGTGGCGCCCCACTTGTTCATCCGGCCCTAACGCGCGGCTGTGGGAATGGTTGCGTTGCCGGTATCTTCGCAACGAAAGCGCAATCAAACGCCGTATCGCTCGCTCAGAAATGTATAAGCGGCGCGCAGTCCCAGCGCGTCGCCACCCTTGGGACGGCCGGGCCGCGCGGTCGGCCGCCAGGCAAATGTATCAAAATGAACCCATTTCGCTTCGGCGGGTACGAATTTCTCCAGAAAGAGCCCCGCCGTGATCGCGCCCGCGAAGCCGCTTTCGCCGCTGTTGTTGAGATCGGCGACGTCGCTTTTGAAGAGCTCGTGATAGGGCTGCCAGAGGGGCAGCCGCCAGATCGGGTCGTCCACTGCCGTGCCCGCCTTCTCCAGCGCCTGCGCCACCGCATCGTCATTCGCGAAGGTCGCGGGCAGGTCCGGCCCCAGCGCTACGCGCGCTGCGCCAGTCAGCGTCGCGAAATCGATGATGAGTTCGGGCGTCTCCTCGCCCGCGCGTGTGAGGGCATCGCCCAGGATCAGCCGCCCCTCGGCATCGGTGTTGCCGATCTCGACCGAGAGCCCCTTGCGGCTCTTCAATATGTCTCCGGGGCGGAAGGCATTGCCGCTGATCGCATTCTCTACGGCGGGCACCAGGCAATGTAGGCGCACCGGCAGATTTCGGGTCATGACGAGGTCGGCCAGCGCAAGCGCATGAGCGGCCCCGCCCATGTCCTTCTTCATCAGCCGCATTCCCGATGCCGGCTTGATGTCCAGCCCGCCACTGTCGAAGCAGACGCCCTTGCCGACGATCGCGATACGCGGCGGGTCCTCGCGGCCCCAGACGATCTCGATGAGGCGAGGCGCATTGGCGCGGTCGGCGGCCCGGCCGACGGCGTGGATCATCGGGTAGCCGGTTTCCAGCGCATCGCCTCGCGTGACACTGAACGCTGCACCGTGGCGCTTGGCGATCTGCTCGGCGGCGGCTTCGATGTCGCCCGGTCCCATGTCAGCTGTCGGCGTATTGACCATGTCGCGCACGAGGAACGTGGCACGCGCTTCGCTGGCCACCGCATCGATGCCCGCAGGGCGCGCGGTCAGCAGCACGCGCGCTCCCTTGGCTTTCGTGTCGCTCTTGTAGCGGTCGAACCGATATTGGCCGAGCATCCAGCCCAGCGCGGCGCGTCCGGGCTCTCCTTCCCCGAGCCTGTAAGTTCCTTCCGGCAGCACCTCCGCCAGCTTGGCGAGGCACCAGCTGGAAAGCGCAGCCCGGTCCGCGACGGCCGTCACGACCGACCAGTCTTCATCATCCTCGCCGGGCAGGATAGCATAGGCATAGCCCGTCGGCTTGAAGCCCTGCGCCGCCAGCGCCGCGCGCACCCGGCCCGGCTGGCCCGCAAGCCAAGTCTCGTGGCTTTTCGCGTCGATGACATGGATGAGATGGGCTGCCTGCCCATTGTCGGGGCGGACGAGATCGGCGGGATCGGGAAGGCTGGTCATGAACCGGAATTAGGGTGGCGCGATGGCAGGGGCAAGTTGAACCATCGCCGCCGCCGTCCTACCATGGGTCTGGTTCAGCCGGAGAGAGTCGATGAAAGCGTCATTGTTCGAACGTCGACTATGCCTGAGCCTGCCGTTCCTTGCCTTGCTCGCCGCGTGCGGGGCAGCGCGCGATGAAGGCAACGCCGCAAACACCGCGCTCGCAAATGCGGCCTTGTCCGGCGCAACGGGCGAGGCAGGCAATGCCAGCCTCAACGAGTCCGCGAAGCCTGCGACGGCCAGCGCGGTCACAATAGCCGACAAATCCCAGGTTCTGGAGTTCAGTTACGCCTGGCCTGCCGAGGCAGCGGCCATCGCCCCGCTCGACAGCTGGTTGCGCGGCAATGCGGCCACGCTCCGGCAGAAGGCGCTCGGGCCAGCCAAGGCGGATCAGGCCTCCGCGAAGAAGGACGGTTATCCGTACCGCACGCACAGCTATGAAGAGAGCTTCAAGCTGGTGGCCGACACCCCCGCCGTGCTGATCCTTCAGAGCGAGGGCTATATCTATACCGGCGGCGCGCATGGCATGCCGATCGCTACGGACATCATCTGGGACAAGGCGGCGGGCAAGCGTCTTGCCACGCGCGACCTGCTGGATGTCGCCGCCTTCGCCCGCGTCGCGAAGGATGATTATTGCAAGGAACTGGACCAGCAGCGCGAGAAAAAGCGCGGCGCGCCGGTCAAGCCCGATCCCGACGAGATCAGCGACTTCGTGAGCTGCGTGGCGATGACCGATCAGGACATTCTGCCGATCTCGAAGGGCGGCAAGGCGCTCGACACTGTCCGCATCCTCATCGCGCCCTATAATGCCGGGCCATATGCCGAGGGCAGCTACGTGATCGAACTGCCGATGACCGCCGCGACCCTCGCGACAGTCAAGCCGGCCTGGAAAAGCGCATTCGCGGTGAGATGACTTAAGCGTCGCTCTCCGCCGGCACGCCGAACAGGTCGTGCTCGTCCGCATCCTCGATCGTGACGTCAATGATGTCGCCGGGCACGAGCGCCGGGTCCACGTCGCGCAGATAGACATGGCCGTCGATTTCCGGGGCATCCGCCTGACTGCGGCCGGTCGCGCCCACGCTGCCGTCTTCTTCGTCCGGCTCGCCCACTTCGTCGATGATGACCGGCAGCGTCCGGCCGATCTTCGCGGCGAGCTTGGCCGCGCTGATCGCGGCGGTGTGCGCCATCAGCCGCTGGAAGCGCTCTTCCTTCACGTCTTCGGGCACCGCGCCGGGTAGGTCGTTGGCAGCAGCGCCTTCCACCGGTTCGAAGCGGAAGCCGCCGACCCGGTCGAGCTGCGCTTCAGTGAGCCAGTCGAGCAGATACTGGAAGTCCGCTTCCGTCTCGCCGGGGAAGCCGACGACGAAGGAGGAGCGGATGGTGAGATCGGGCGCGATGGTGCGCCAGCTCTTGATGCGTTCCAGCACCTTGGCCTCGTTGGCGGGGCGCTTCATGGCCTTGAGCACATTGGGCGCGGCGTGCTGGAAGGGAATGTCGAGATAGGGCGTCAGCAGGCCCTCCGCCATCAGCGGGATCACCTTGTCCACATGCGGATAGGGGTAGACATAGTGCAGCCGCACCCAGGGCGTGTGGCCATCGGGCGTCTTGAGCTGACCGAGTGCGCGGGCGAGGTCGGTCATGTGGGTGCGGACGCTCTCGCCCTTCCACATCCGCTCCTCGTGGCGCACATCCACCCCGTAGGCAGACGTATCCTGGCTGATGACGAGCAGTTCTTTCGTGCCCGCCGCGACCAGCTTCTCAGCCTCGCGGAGCACGGCGTCGATCCGCCGGCTGGCGAGGTCGCCGCGCAGCGCGGGAATGATGCAGAAGGAGCAGCGGTGATTGCAGCCTTCGGAAATCTTGAGATAGCTGTAGTGGCGCGGGGTCAACTTCAGGCCGCCCTCGGGCACCAGATCGACGAAGGCATTCGGCACCGGGGGCGCCGCATCATGCACCGCGTTGACCACGGCCTCGTACTGGTGCGCACCGGTTACGGCCAGAACATCGGGGAAGCGCGCGCGGATGAGTTCCGCCTCATTGCCCATGCAGCCGGTCACGATGACCCGGCCGTTCTCGGCGATCGCCTCGCCAATGGCTTCCAGGCTCTCTTCCTTCGCGGAGTCGAGGAAGCCGCAGGTGTTGACCAGCACCACATCCGCCCCGGCATAATCGGGGGACAGCGCATAGCCGTCGCTCCTGAGTTTGGTCAGGATACGTTCGGAGTCGACCAGCGCCTTGGGGCAGCCGAGCGAGACCATGCCGACTTTCGGCGCCTCGGGAATCTTCAATGCCATGATTGCGCGGGCATATAGGCGCAAGAGGCGCGATTGTCATCAGGCGGAAAGGACGAGGGCTGGCGCGGTCGCGAGCGCCCACGAAAATCGCTGTCCTACACGGCCTTTCTCAGGACATGCTCTGCCGGGCGCAGTTGCGTTCCGGCTCTTTCTTGTCGTCTGTCTTCCCGTTCTGCTCCTCTTGAGGAGCGCGATATTTTTTTGCCCCAAGAGGTGTAACCTTTAGAACCTTCCGGCCGGGCAGCAATGCGTGAGCCGGCTCACCGCAGGCGCCGTTTCTCCAGCTTCCGGGCCAGCGTGCGCCGGTGCATCCCCAGCCGCCGCGCCGTTTCGGAAATGTTGAAGTCCGTCTCGACCAGCATCTGGTGGATATGCTCCCATTCCACCGTCTTGATCGAGGACTGCCGACCATCGATCGCGGCCTCCGCATCCCCTTCCGATCGCGAGAATGCGGCCTCGATGTCGTCCGTATTGGAGGGCTTGGCGAGATAATAGGAAGCGCCGAGCTTGATCGCCTCGACCGCCGTCGCGATGCTGGCGAACCCGGTCAGCACGACGATCCGCATGGCGGCGTCGGTCGCGCGCAGGGCCTGCACGCATACCAGCCCGGAGGCGCCTGCGAGCTTCAGGTCCACCACTGCGTAGCCGGGCCGGTGTGTCTCCAGCAGCGCAAGCAGTGCCTCGTGGTCGTGCGCGACATGAACCTCGTAGCCGCGCCGCTCGAACGAACGCTTGAGCGTGCGCGCAAAGGCCACGTCGTCTTCCACGATGGCGAGGATTCTGCGCTCGCTCATGCTTTCCCTCCTCCATAAGCGAGTGATCGCAGCGGAATGATGATGCGGACGAAGGCGCCGCCTTGCTCGCGATTGCCGGCCGCCGCTTCTCCGCCAAGTTTGCGGACGACATTGACCAGCAGGAAGAGGCCGAGACCGCCTCCCGGTCGCCCTTTGGTCGAGCGATAGGGCTGGCCGAAGGCGGACAATATATCCGTGGAGAAGCCCGGCCCCCGGTCCATGATCTCCAGCATCAGGGCTTCCTGTTCGCGCCACAGGGCAATGCCGATCCAGTCCGGCGAGAAGTCGGCGGCATTGTCGATGATGTTGCCGATCACCTGCCGGAGCGCCCCGTCCGAGACGATCTGGACATCGTCACCGAAGCGGTCGTTGAAATCGACAATGCCCGGCATCCGGCTGGACCGCCATTCCTCGACGATGTCGGAAATAAACTGCCTCACGCTCGTGACCTTGGGCGCTTCGCCGCGCGCTTCGCCAGCAGACATGAGGATGCCGCTCACAATGGTCTTGCAGCGGGCGACGGCGGCTTCCATTTCCGCCACGTCTTCGGTGAGGTCCGGTCCGCCGGACGAAGGCGGCAGGCGCTTGAGGTCGCCGATGATGACCGAGAGCGTCGAAAGGGGCGTGCCCAGTTCATGGGCTGCGCCGGAGGCGAGGAGGCCCATGCGGACGATATGGTCCTCTTCCGCTGCGCGTTGCCGGATCGTCGCCAGCGCCGTGTCTCGCTCGCGCAGATTCAAAGTGATTCGCGCGACGAACGCGACGAGTAGGATCGCGATGAGTGCGAAAGAGACGAGGCTGCCCCGGAGGTAGAGCGCCAGCGGATTGTCATTGTACGGCTCGGGGAGCGCAAGCGGGGTCGCATCGGTGCGCAGGATGGCGAGAGTGACCAGCGCGGCAGCGACAATACCCCAGGAGGAGAGGGGCTTCAGCAGGATGGCGCCAAGCACGACCTGCAGCAAGAAGAGGGAAGCGAAGGGATTGGCCAGCCCGCCGGAATAATAGAGCTGCCAGCCCAGCACCGCGACATCCAGGAGCAACGCTGCGGTCAGCTCGCCATTGGTGACGACGCTGCGACGGTGGAGGAAGAGTTCGCTCAGAAGGTTGATGCCTGCCAGCATCGCGACCGCGCCAAGCAGCGGCACCAGTGGCAGGGCAATGCCCATGAGCCCGTGCACCACGCCGATCGTGGCGAGCTGCCCGCCCACCGCGAGCCAGCGCAGCTGGACCAGCAAGCGCATGTTGCGCCGGCCGGCATCGGCTTCGGCGGGTTGGACGACATTCTGAGCCACAATGATGCCTTCATAGCTCATTTGTGGTGGAGATGCCTGCCCCGCGTAGCAGCGACCTTCCATGCGCCGCCCAGCGACATGACGGCCAAAGCAAACCAGGTCAGCGCATAGACCATATGGTTGTCCGGGAAATGCACGACGGTCAGCCCGCCCACCGGATAGTCGCTGTCGGCCCGCGCTTCGGCGTCGATGAAATAGGGCGCGACGTTCGACAGGCGCTGCGCCTGCGCGATCGCGGTGACATCGCGCGAGTACCAGTTGCCGCTCGCCGGGTTATTGCGGCGCAGGAAACCGCCGTCCGGCTCGCTGATCCGCAGAAGGCCGCTCACCGCGACGACGCCTTCCGGGGCCGGGAGCGCATGCGCGCCCTGCGCGACGAAACCCCGGTTGACGAGGACCGTGAAGTTGCGGGTCGTCAGCGGTGTCATCACCCAGTAGCCGGCGCCGAGATCGGACACGGCGCGGACCCGCGTCTCGCCTTCAGGCCGGTAGCGCCCTGTCACGCGAACATGGCGATAGGCGTCGCGCTCGGCGCTCACTTGTGGCCATTGAGCGGGCTTGGGCGGCGGGGCTGGCGTGCGATGGATCCGCGCGTCGACGGCGGCGATCAGCGCATGCTTCCAGGCGCGCCGTTCGATCTGCCAGATCCCCAGCGCGACGAACCCTGCCGCCATGGCCAGCAGCGCCGCGGCGATCGCACCCCGCACCAGGGTGCGGGAGCGCTTCACGGCATCTGGCTCATATCATGCGGTGTCGGCATCATGTTGGTGTTGAGGTGATACATGACCCACAGCGATCCGCTGAGCATGATGATGACGACGATGATCGTGAACACCAGCGACGTCAGTGACCAGCCGCCTTCCGCCTTGGGCGTCATGTGCAGGAAATAGATCATGTGGACGATGATCTGGACGACCGCGAAGGTCATCACCAGCGCCACCGTCGGCCCGACATCCAGCGGGCGCGCGATCACCAGCCAGAACGGGATCGCGGTGAGGATGACGGACAGGACGAAGCCGATCGCATAGTCGCGCAGCGAGGCGTGCGGGAGTTCGGCAACAGCGTGGCCATCATGGCCGTGCCCGGCGTGCGGATCGGCGTGCGGATTAGGGCTCATCGCAGCATTCCCATCAGATAGACCAGAGTGAAGACGCCGATCCACACGACGTCGAGGAAGTGCCAGAACATGCTGAGGCAGGCGACGCGGCGCTGGTTGGCCGCGATGAGGCCGTGCTTTCCGAGCTGGACGATCAGCGTGACCAGCCAGATGATGCCGAAAGTGACGTGCAGCCCGTGCGTGCCGACAAGCGTGAAGAAGGCGGAGAGGAAGGCGCTGCGCTGCGGCGTCGCACCTTCGTGAATGAGGTGCGCGAACTCATAGAGCTCGATGCCGAGGAACGCCGCGCCGAACAGGCCGGTCACGGCCAGCCAAGCCCGCGTGCCGTTGAGGCTGCCGCGCTGCATCGCGACCATCGCGAACCCATAGGTGATCGAGGAGAGGAGCAGCATCGCCGTGTTCACGGCCACGAGTCCCAGGTCGAACAGGTCCTTCGGTCCTGGCCCGGCCGCGTAGTTGCCGCCCAGCACGGCATAGCAGGCGAAGAGGATCGCGAAGATGAGGCAGTCGCTCATCAGGTAGATCCAGAAGCCCAGCATGGTGCTGTGGCCCTCGGGGTGGGGATGCTCGTCGAGCTGATAGAAGCTCACGGGCTCGTCGCCCTTGCGGACTGTGGTGCTGCTCATCGGCTCAACCCTCCAGCGCCGCGAGGCTGCGTGTGCGCAGCTCTTCCACTTCCGTCACCGTGGCGGCGGGAATGTGGAAATCGCGCTTGTAGTTGAACGTGTGGGCGATCGAGGCGCCCACCAGAGCGACGAAGCCAAGCACGACGAGCCACCAGATGTGCCAGACCAGCGCGAAGCCCATCACCAGACTGATCCCGGCGAGAATGACGCCTGCACCTGTGTTGCTCGGCATATGGATGTCCCGGAAGCCCTCCGTTGGCCGGCCCGCATTGCGCGCCTTCATGTCATACCATGCATCGAGATCGTGAATCACCGGCGTAAAGGCGAAGTTGTAGTCCGGCGGTGGCGAGCTCGTCGCCCATTCCAGCGTGCGGCCGCCCCATGGGTCGCCGCTTTCATCCCTCAGGCTCTCGCGCTTCCAGATGCTGACCGCGAACTGCACGAGCATGGCGCCGATACCGGCCGCGATCACAGCCGCGCCAATCCCTGCGATGATGAACCAGATCTGGAGCGAGGGATCGTCGAACACGCGCATGCGCCGCGTCACGCCCATCAGGCCCAGAATGTAGAGCGGCATGAAGGCGAGCCAGAAGCCGACCACCCAGCACCAGAAGCTGATCTTGCCCCAGAACACGTCCAGCTTGAAGCCAAAGGCTTTGGGCCACCAGTAGTTGATCGCCGCGAACAGGCCGAAGAGCACGCCGCCGATAATCACGTTGTGGAAGTGCGCGATAAGGAACAGCGAGTTGTGCAGCACGAAGTCAGCTGGCGGCACGGCAAGCAGCACGCCGGTCATTCCGCCCACCACGAAGGTGAGCATGAAGGCGACGGTCCACATCATGGGCAGCTCGAAGCGGATGCGGCCATGATACATGGTGAACAGCCAGTTGAAGAGCTTGGCGCCGGTGGGGATGGAAATCACCATCGTCGTGATGCCGAAGAAGCTGTTGACGCTCGCGCCCGATCCCATGGTGAAAAAGTGGTGCAGCCAGACGAGGTAGCTCAGGATCGTGATGACGATCGTCGCGTAGACCATCGAGGTATAGCCGAAGAGCTTCTTGCCCGAGAAGGTGGAAGTCACCTCGGAGAAGACGCCGAACAGCGGCAGGATGAGGATGTAGACCTCCGGATGGCCCCAGATCCAGATCAGGTTCACGTACATCATCGGCGAACCGCCGAAGTCGTTGGTGAAGAAGTTGGTGCCGGCATAGCGATCGAGCGTGAGCAGCACCAGCGTGGCGGTCAGGATCGGGAAGGATGCGACGATGAGGATGTTGGCGCACAAGCTGGTCCAGGTGAAGACCGGCATCTTCATGAGGTTCATGCCCGGTGCGCGCAGCTTCAGGATGGTCACGATGAGGTTGATGCCCGACAAGGTCGTGCCCACGCCCGCAATCTGAAGCGACCAGATATAGTAATCGACGCCGACATTGGGGCTGTAGGCAATGCCGGAAAGCGGTGGATAAGCGAGCCATCCTGTCTGCGCGAACTCTCCCACAAACAGCGAGATCATGCACAGGATGGCTCCGGCCGTCGTCATCCAGAAGCTGAAGTTGTTGAGGAACGGGAAGGAAACGTCGCGCGCGCCGATCTGCAGCGGGACGATGTAGTTCATCAGACCAGTGATGAACGGCATCGCCACGAAGAAGATCATGATGACGCCGTGCGCCGTGAAGATCTGGTCGTAATGGTGCGCGTTCAGATATCCTTCCGACCCGCCAAAGGCCATCGCCTGCTGCAGGCGCATCATGACCGCGTCGGCAAAACCGCGCAGAAACATGACGAGGCCGAGGATCATGTACATGATCCCGATCCGCTTGTGATCGACAGTCGTGAACCACTCGGTCCAGAGATAGCCCCACAGCTTGAACTTCGTCAGCAGCGCCAGAACGGCAAGTCCGCCGAGCACCACGACGCCGAACGTGACGACGAGGATGGGCTCATGCAGCGGGAGTGCCTCGAACGAGAGGCGGCCCAGCAGCAGGCTGGTTTCAGGAGCGGGGTGCGGAGTCATTTAAGGTCTCTGGGATCAGGAAGCGGGGCGGAGCGTCGGCGCATGATCGTCGGCGGTGAGGCGCAGCGGTGTCTTGGCTTGCGGCCGGGAGAGACCGGCGCCGAGAAGCGGTGCGTCGCTGACGAGAGCCATTGATGGGCGATCGGCCGAGAGCATCGGGGCGGCGCAGACGGCAACGACATAGCGCGTCTTGGCCGGGAGGAGCGTGCCCCGCGCGGAAAATTTGTCATAGGCGAGGTCACGCACATTATACTGACCGGCGCGACCAGTGCCCCCCTGCAGGTCCATCGCCATCATGTCGTGCATGCACATCTTGCCGGGCTCGACACACAGATTGACGATACGATCGAAAAGCTGGGGTTCGACCGACGCAAAGCGCCGGACCGGCTCCTTCTCGCTCGGCCGCTCAAGTGCCAGATAGGTGGCGCGATCCAGCGCTGCACCGCTCTCTCGCGCCTGCTTTACCCATGCGCCAAAGTCCGAGGCAGAGAGGCTGCGGGCGCGAAAGCGCATGTTCGAAAAACCGGCGCCGGAATAATTGGCGGAAAAGCCGGAAAAGTCTCCCGTGCGGTTGAAGACGCCATGGAGTTTCGTCTCCATGCCCGGCATCGCGTAGATCTGACCGGCGAGCGCGGGAATGTAGAAGCTGTTCATCACCGACGAGCCGGAGATGCGGAAGCGCACGGGGCGGTCCACTGGTGCCGCGAACTCGTTGACCGTCGCGATGCCCTGTTCGGGATAAATGAACAGCCATTTCCAGTCGAGCGCCACGACCTGGACTTCCAGCGGCTTCTCGGTCTGCGGCGTGACTGCCTGCCCAGGCGCCGTGCGCGCCAGGCTGCGATAGGGATCGAGCAGATGGGTGGCGACCCAGGTGAGCGCGCCCAGACAGATGATGATGAGCAGCGGCGCGGCCCAGATCACCAGCTCGAGCTGGGTCGAATGATCCCAGTCGGGCTTGTAGGTCGCCGCGCTGTTGCTCGCGCGGTAGCGCCACGCGAAGAAGATGGTCAGCGCCATCACCGGAATGATGATGAGCAGCATAAGCAACGTCGAAATAATGACCAGATTGCCCTGCTGGCGCGCAACATCGCCCGCGGGATCGAGCACGACCATGCCGCAGCCACCCAGCAGCGGGAGCAGCAGAAGAGGGGCAGTGAACCGTCGCAAAGACGGGACAAACGAGGGCTTGGAACGCATGGAGCGCGCCCTAGGGGTGCTTTGCTGCACCGCACATAGGACATTTTGTCCAATCCCCTGAGCGCACCCGTTGTCGCTAGGCGCGCGTTTCCGGCGCAGGGAGAAATGCGCTATCATGCGCCGCGCCGCCGATGCATCTGCATAGGATATGGAAGTAATGACTGCCGATACCGTCCCCACGACCGAGGCTGAAGACGACGCTCGCGCGCTGCACGCGGATGGGCATCGTATCGCGCCGGGAGAAATTGCGATTGGGGTCGTCATCGGCCGTACCTCCGAATTTTTCGACTTCTTCGTATATGCTATAGCGTCCGTTCTGGTCTTTCCGAAGCTCATCTTTCCATATCTCGATCCCCTGACCGGCACGTTATGGTCGTTTGTCATCTTCGCGCTTGCCTTCGTCGCGCGGCCAGTCGGCACGGTGATCTTTACGGCAATCGACCAGGCCTGGGGCCGTGGCGCGAAGCTGACTATCGCGCTGTTCCTGCTCGGCGGATCGACGGCGGCGATTGCCTTTCTGCCCGGTTACGAGTCGATCGGTGTCGCGTCCGCGCTGCTGCTCGCGCTTTTCCGGATGGGGCAGGGCGTGGCGCTCGGTGGTTCCTGGGATGGTCTCGCCTCTTTGCTTGCGCTGAATGCGCCGGAGGGCCGGCGCGGATGGTACGCGATGATTCCGCAGCTTGGCGCGCCCATCGGACTGATCGTGGCGAGCCTTCTGTTCCTGTTCCTCATCACCGCGTTGCCTGCCGCAGACTTCCTTGATTGGGGATGGCGCTATCCGTTCTTCGTCGCCTTCGCGATCAACGTCGTGGCGCTGTTCGCCCGGCTCCGTATCGTGGTGACGCCGGAATATGCCCGCCTCTTCGAAAATCGCGAGCTTCAGCCCGCGCCCCTTTCGGAGACAGCGCGTTCGGAGTGGCGGGTCATCGCCACCGGCGCTTTCGCCCCGCTTGCCAGCTTCGCGATGTTCCACATGGTCACCGTGTTCCCGCTGTCCTGGGTGTTCCTGTTCACGAAGGAAAGCCCGGCCCGCTTCCTGATGATCGAGGCCGTCGCCGCCGCAGTCGGCGTGCTCGCGATCATCGCGTCGGGTATTCTGGCAGACCGGCTCGGCCGGCGTACGGTTCTTGGCGTTACGGCAACCGCCATCGCGGCGTTCAGCGGATTTGCCCCGCAATTGCTTGATGCAGGCGAAACCGGCGAAGCCGTGTTCATGATCCTGGGCTTCGTGCTGCTCGGTCTCTCTTTCGGCCAGTCATCGGGCGCCCTGTCGTCCAGCTTCACCCAGAGGCACCGCTATACTGGGTCCGCGCTGACGTCCGATCTCGCCTGGTTGTTCGGCGCCGGCTTTGCGCCGCTCGCCGCGCTCTGGCTCTCCAACGCGTTCGGCCTCCTTGCAGCCGGCACCTATTTGCTGTCTGGTGCGCTGGGCACGCTTGTCGCGCTGTGGCTCAATCGCGAACTGGGTAAAGCAATCGAATAATCGGACCCGGCCGCACGGCCAACACTTAGTCTGCGGCAAAAATTGTTGTCATCCGATGTAACGAAAGTCGCGTTCATCCGTTAATCATGCAACCCTCGGGCGGGTTGCGGAGGAGCGAGGGCGTGACACGATGAACCGGACAGCCGGAAATCTTCAGCCAGCGTCAAATTCCCGGATAGAAAGCGCCGCTCCGGACTATGTTTCGGTGCGGACGCTCAGCGTCGAACTGGCCTCGCCGCTTTCGGATGCGGACGCTACCGCGCAGTCGATGCCGGACGCCTCGCCCGCGAAATGGCATCTCGCTCACATCACCTGGTTCTTCGAGACGTTCATCCTGCGTGACCATGTGCCGGGTTACCGCCTGTTCGACGAGCGTTGGCCCTTCCTGTTCAACAGCTATTATGAGGCGGAAGGCGCGCGCCACGCCCGCCCCCAGCGGGGTCTGCTTACCAGGCCGAGCCTATCCGAAGTTCTCGACTATCGCCATTATGTGGACGAAGCGATCGTGGCCGCGATGCCGCTCATTCAGGAGCGATGCCCCGAACTCCTGACGCTCGGGCTCAATCATGAGCAGCAGCATCAGGAACTGCTTCTGACCGACATCAAGCATCTCTTCTTTCACAATCCGCTCGCTCCCGCGCTATGGCCCGCGAGCCATGGCAGCGAGGACAGCCACTATGGCTATGAGGCGGCATGGCACGAGGGGCCGTCGGGCCTGATCGAGATTGGCGACAAGGGGCAGGGCTTCGCGTTCGATTGCGAGGGGCCGGCCTATCGTCATCACCTTGCCCCTCATGCACTGTCTGATCGGCCGGTCACCAATGGCGAGTGGTTCGATTTCATTGAGGACAATAGCTACACGACGGCGTCTCTCTGGCTGTCAGACGGCTGGGACTGGGTGAACCGGGAGTCGATCTGCGCGCCGCTCTATTGGCGGCGTAGCCATCATGTCTGGGAGGAGTTCACCCTCTCTGGATGGCGACCCGTCGATCCGACCGCGCCGGTCAGTCATATCAGCCTCTATGAGGCGGACGCGTTCGCCACATGGGCGGGCGCACGGCTACCGACCGAACAGGAGTGGGAGGCGTCCGCGCAAAGGCTGGACCCCGCAAGCGGTATCCAGCTCGATCGGGCCGGTCCAGTCCAGACGCGGTTTGTGCCGCGCGAGGCCGGGCTGGCCTCCATGTTCGGGAATGTCTGGGAATGGACTGGTTCGGCCTTCCGCCCCTATCCTGGCTTTCGTCCGGCCGATGGTGCCGTCGGCGAGTATAATGGGAAGTTCATGAGCGGCCAGTTCGTCCTCAAAGGGGGAAGCTGTGCGACCCCTCGCGGGCACATGCGCGCCTCATACCGCAATTTTTTCCACCCTCACCAGCGCTGGCAGTTCACAGGCCTGCGTCTCTCGAAGGATCTCTGACATGGCTGTCCATAGCGCCCTCAAGCTCGTCGAGCACGACCAGAAGGGCGTGGACCTCGCCTTTCGATCCGATGTGTTGCGTGGCTTTGGGGAACGGCAGAAGGCCATTCCCGCCCGGTGGTTTTATGACAGGACCGGGTCCGAGCTGTTCGAGCAGATCACGCAGCTTGAGGAATATTATCCCACACGTGCCGAGACCGGCCTTCTCGAAAGATATGGCCGCGAAATTGCCCGGCTGGTCGGCGGCAATCGGGCCGTGGTCGAGTTCGGGTCGGGCAGTTCGGTCAAGACGCCGCTTCTGCTTCGGGAAGTCTCGCCCGCAGCTTATGTGCCGCTCGATATATCCGGCGATTTCCTCCGTCAGTCGTCAGAGGAACTGGCCGCCAAGTATCCCGATCTGCCCGTCGTTCCGGTTGAAGCCGACTTCATGCGCCCCGTCACGCTGCCCGACTGCGTTCGGCACCTCGACATTCTCGGCTTCTTTCCGGGCTCCACGATCGGGAATTTCGTTCCCTATACCGCTGCGGACCTTTTGCGCTCCATGCGCAGGACGCTGGGCGAGCGCTCACAGCTTCTCATCGGCTTCGACCGCGTGAAAGACGTTCGGCGTCTTATCGCGGCTTATGACGACGCCGCAGGGGTGACGGCGCGCTTTAACCTCAATCTGATCGACCGCATCAACCGGGAGCTGGGCGCCGACATGCCGCGCGAGCGCTTTCGCCATGTCGCGCGGTGGAATGATGAATGGAGCCGGATCGAGATGCATCTCGAAGCGCTCGACGACCTTGAGTTCACTGTTTCCGGCCAATCTTTCGCCATGCAGCGAGACGACACGATCCACACCGAAAACAGCCATAAATATACGCCCAATCAGGCCCGGCTGCTCTTGCAGGTCAGTGGCTGGACGCCCACGGAAATCTGGTCTGATGACGCGGAAGATTTCGCTATTATCCTGGCCTCCGCGACCGAGTTTCGCAGCGCGCCGTAAACAGGGCTCGCGACGTTAGCTGAGCTTTCGAGTCATCAGAGGATTTTGCCTGCCAGTCCCTCGCATGGATCGCTGGCGCTCAGCGCTGGCCGGGGCGCTTCATCCTTGCCCAGGCCGAGCGCACGACCCAGCGACTTCCCGACCGCCTGAACCACCGAGCCTGCATTGACCTTGCTGCCGGGTGGGGTCCCGGCTGCACTGAGCGTTGGCTTGGTGAAGGTGCCGCCAACCTGAATAGGATCGGCCAGCCTCAGCGGGCTGGGATCCCGCGACTGGCCCTTGATGGTGAGCGCTATCGCTTCACTGGCGAGCGAGAGATGTCCCTCACCGCGGCCGGTGGATATGCCGGTATCGACGATAAAAGGCGACGGTCTCAGAAACCCTCGCTTCGCCGCAAATGCAATGGCGAGGCAGCGGAGCGGCACTTCGGGCTCACCCTTTTTGAGCGCGGCGCCGATTGCCTTGCCGAGGTCTTGACCCAGCACCGCCGCAAACGTTCTCTTGATTGTGCCGTTGCGGACCATGAGGCCAGCGCGTCCGTCCGCCGTGGCCATTGCCTCGCGGATCGTGTCGCCCGTGCCGCTCAGCACCACGCGGCCGCGCATGGGGCCGGTCGCGTCGTCTGTTCCCATGAGAGTTTCGAGACGGCCATCGGCGAAGACGAGGTCCATGGAAAGGCGGGGTTTGGGCACATTGTTACGCTGATCGATCCGGAGATTTCCGGTCATCCGCCCGCTCGTCATCCCCGCGACGATCTTGTCGATGGTCAGCAGCTTGAAGTCCAGTCGGACTTCGCCTGCCAGTGAGCGGAACGCGGAGTCCTGCAAAAGCAGCCGGTCGGCGCGAAACCGGATGACGCCGTCTGTCGGCCCGACCTTCGCAATGTTGATTCGCGTGCCCGGCAGCACCCGTTCGCCGATCCGCGCTTCCACGGCTTTTGCCCGCGCCTCGCCGCGCGCGTCCGAAAGGTCGTCGAAATCGAAGCGGCTGAAATGTACGTCGGCATCGATTTTGGTTCTGCCGTCGCGCTTCAGGACGTTCGCCTTGGCCACCAGTGCCGATCGGCCGATCCGTCCGGTCATTCGCTCGATGAACCAGTCCCGCCCGTCGTGCCGCACCTTGGCAGTCAGGTCGATTGGCCGAGTTCCGAACAAACCCGCCTCGATGACATGATCGAGGTATTTGAGACTGTGTGCGGTGGCATGAACGTCCATCGTCATGGACTGCAGGTTGAGCGCACCGCGCATCTGGGTTTTAGCTTCGAGCCGGAGCAGCGAAGAGGTGAGTTTCAACTCAGCGGAGTAAGGCGCATCGTCGGCCAGTCCCGCTATTCGCTGCCCCGCGAGAGACAGGCGAGCCGGCGCCTCGTGGAAGCGCCCGGTCCCATCGACCAGAAGACCGCGTGCGTCGGAGATCAACGTGCCTGACAAGATAAGGAACTTCTTGTCATCGCGCAGCGAAAAGCGACCATCAGGAATGACGAGTTGACTGAGGCCTCGGCCGCTGCCCCCGCCAGAGCCCGCCTCACGCCCTTCCCAGTTCGCGTGGCCGTTTACATCCCGCACCAGATTGGCGATCAGGCCGCGAGCAGTGAGGCTTTCCGGCTTTGCCCCGCCGCCCGTCAGCAACTTCAATATGGGGATGCGGGCCTCGATCGTCCGGGCTTGCAGCATGTTCCCCTGGCCCGCCCAGGATGGCTGGCGGATGGCGAGATTATGAATGAGGATTGTGGGCGTGAAGGAAAAGGCTTCGCGTCTTTCGACGGCGCCAATCGACACATCGGTGCCGAGCTCTTTCTCGATGTTGCGCTCGATAGCGCCCTTGAAGAGGCCAAAGGGGAAGGCTGCCACTGCAAGAAGCAGCAAGCCGAGCGTCGCTAAGCCAGCGATGCCAAAGATGACCCATCGCGGCTGGCCAACGCCCCATCTCGTTATCATTTCGCTCTAACGCGCGACGGCTGGTCTCGTTTCATCGGCTGCTGCGCCCAGTGATGTGAGTTGCGGATGGCGCATCCGGTGCTAGACGAGATCGTCGCCCGTAGCCGGCGCTGCGCTGACTATCTGCCGGAGAGTTTATGTCGAACGACAAGGAAACGACGTGACGGCGTTCCATCGTATCGCGTCGGCGGACCACTTCCGGGAAAGCGCGAAGCGGCGCTTGCCGCGCTTCCTCTTCGATTATGCGCAGGGCGGCGCCTTCTCCGAGACCACCATGCAGGGCAATTCGGCGGCACTCGACGCCGTGACCCTGCGTCAGCGGGTCTTGCGAGACGTGGGCAGCGTCAATGCATCGACCACATTGTTCGGGCGTGCCATGCCGATGCCTGTCGCGCTGGGGCCGATCGGCATGGCCGGCATGTATCACCAGCGGGGTGAAGTGCAGGCAGCCCGTGCCGCCCACGCTCATGGCGTGCCTTTTACTTTATCCACCGTCTCCATTTGCTCGATCGCGGAGGTGAGACGCGGTGCGCCGAACGGCGCGATCTGGTTCCAGCTCTACGTCATGCGCGACCGGGGCTTCATGCGCGAACTGATCGCGCAGGCACGCGAGGGTGGGGCGGATGCCCTCGTGTTCACGGTCGATATGCCTGTTCCCGGCATTCGCTATCGCGATGCCCGCTCAGGCATAGCTGGTCCGTGGGGGCCGTTGAACAGGATCGTGCAGGCCATCGGGCACCCCCGCTGGGCCTGGCAAGTCGGCATCAGGGGGCGTCCGCATCGGCTTGGTAATCTCGATGCCCTGCTGGGCGAGAATAGCGGAATGAAGGACTATATGGGCTGGCTGGCCGCCAATTTCGATCCTTCGATCGTCTGGAACGATATCGGCTGGATCCGTGAGGAATGGGACGGCCCGCTCATCATCAAGGGCGTTCTGGACCCACGGGATGCACGCGAGGCTGCGGCCTTGGGCGCGGACGGGATCGTCGTCTCCAATCATGGCGGGCGTCAGCTCGATGGGACGCTTTCCACCGCTGCCGTACTGCCTCCCATTGTCGATGCTGTGGGCGACAGGCTGACTGTACTGGCGGACTCGGGTGTGAGGTCTGGCCTCGATGTCTTACGGATGCTGGCTCTTGGTGCGCAGGGTGTCTTGCTTGGGCGCGCCTGGCTTTACGCGCTTGCCACGGGCGGCGAAGCGGGTGTGCGCCACATGCTGGGCCTGACCCGGCGCGAACTTGAGAATGTGATGGTCCTCACCGGCCTGAACAAGATAAGCGAAGCCGGTGCCGATCTGATCGCTCCCAACCCATCTTCTTTCCCTCAACTTTCAAGGACAATTTGATGAAGCTTTGTCGCGTGGGCCTCCCCGGCCAGGAAAAACCCTGTCTGCTGGATTCGGCAGGAAATCTCCGCGATCTTTCGGCGCATGTGGCTGATATCGGTGGCGAGGCGATCAGCCCCGCCGGACTTGAGAGGTTGCGCGCAATCGATCCCGAGACCCTGCCGCTTTATGCTGGCGACCGGCGCTATGGCGTTCCGGTTGCCGGGACGGGCAAGTTTATCGCGATCGGCCTCAATTTCGCGGACCACGCGGCGGAATCCAATCTGCCCGTGCCGGAGGAGCCGGTCATTTTCAACAAGTGGATCAATTGCCTGCAGGGCGCGAACGATCCGGTCGTCATTCCGCGGGGTTCCACGAAGACGGACTGGGAAGTCGAGCTCGGCGTCATCATTGGCACCGGTGGCCATAATCTGACCGAAGAAGAGGCGCTCTCTCACGTGGCGGGCTATTGCGTGGTAAACGACGTGTCGGAGCGGCACTGGCAGCTTGAGCGTGGCGCGACGTGGGACAAGGGCAAGGGCTTCCCCACTTTCGGGCCGGCCGGCCCTTGGCTGGTGACGAGCGATGAGGTCGCCGATCCCCAGCAACTCGACATGTGGCTCGACGTCAACGGCGTCCGGGTTCAGACGGGCAACACCCGCACGATGATTTTCACCGTGGCGCAGGTCGTCGCCTATTGTTCGCGCTTCACGGCGCTTCTGCCCGGCGACATCATCACGACGGGCACGCCGCCGGGCGTGGGCATGGGGCAGAAACCGGAGCCCTGGTATCTCAAGGACGGCGACGTTGTTCGTCTGGGCGTTCAGGGATTGGGAGAGCAGGAGCAGAGGCTCGTGGCTTCGGCCTGACCCGTTAGTCAGTCACGGGAGCGGCATTCCGGCTATACAGCGCGAATGCCGCGACCATGACAAAGCAGAAGGCGGGTATGAGCATTGCGGTCGCGATGCCCATATGGTCCGACACGTAGCCCATGGCGCCGGTCAGGACGGCCCCACCGACGATCGCCATGATGATGAGCGAGGCGCCCGCGCGCCGAAGTGGCCCGAGGCCTTCGACGCCCAGCGCGAAGATGGTCGGGAACTGGATGGACATGAAGAAGCTCGCCGCGACGAGCGCCGCCAACCCGACCGTCTCGAAACCGAGCCAGGCGGCGATCATCAGAGCCATGCTGATGAGAGCGAATAGCGCGAGCAGGCGCGTGGGCGCAACTTTCGACATGATCGCCGACCCTGCGAAACGGCCGATCCCGAACAGAACGAGGCTGGCGAAGAGATAATCGGCAGCGGTGTGCTCCGGCAGGCCCGGAGAGCGCGCCTGAGCATAACGGATCGTATAGCTCCATATGCCGACCTGCGCACCGACATAGAAAAACTGGGCCGCCGCCGCCATCAGCAGCCTGGGCCGGGAAAATATATCGAAGAAGCGAGTGCCTGACGACGTAGCGCCCTCGTCGTCCGCTCGCCGATCCGGAAAGCGGATGAGCGCGGCAGCAATTGCGAAGGCCAGAACAATGAGGCCGATGGCGAGGTAAGGCGTCTGCACCGCGAGCACGGCCTGCCGGTAGACGGCTTTCTGATCTGTCGCGTTCATGGCAGCGATCGCTGCCTCGCTGTGCGCGACCTGCGAGAGGATGAAATATTTGCCGATGAGCACGCCGGTTATCGTGCCGACGGGATTGGCCGCCTGCGCCCAGTTCAGCCGTCGCGCCGCACCGGACGGGTCGCCAAGCTCGGTCATCAGCGGGTTGGCCGATGTTTCGAGGAACGCCAGACCGCATGCGATGACGAACAGGGCGGCAAGGAAGAACTTATATTCGCCGAAGTGCGCAGCGGGATAGAAAAGCAGCGCGCCAGCTGCGTAGAGCAGCAGCCCCGTGACGATGGCAGGCTTGTAGCCCCGCGCTCGCGTCAGCATGGCTGCCGGAATCGCGAGGAGGAAATAGCCGAAATAGAAGACCTGCTGGACGAAGCTGGTCTCGAAATCCGTGAGGATGAACGCCTTCTTGAACTGCGCGATCAGCACGTCGTTGAGATTGTTCGCCATCCCCCACAGGAAGAAGAGCGACACTGTAAGTATCAGCGCCGGCTTATAGGCGTTCCGTGTCGATCCCTTCATGCCTCATCCTCTTCCCCGATTATGTCTGTTGATTGTCAGTCTATCGCCCGGTCGAGATGCGTGTATCCGCCGTCCACGAAATGCCATTGACCGGTGGTGTGGCCGGCGCGTGGAGACAGCAGGAACAGCACAGTGTCTGCGATTTCGCTGGCCAGGGTCATGCGCTGCCCCAGTGGAATGCGGCGTTTTATCGCTTCGAGCCGCGCTTCCGGATCAGGCTCACTGGCAATCCAGGTTTCATAGGCGGGAGTCATCACTTCCGCGGGTATCACGGCGTTCACTCTTATTCCGTGCTCGCGCAGATCCAGCGCCCACTCCCGCGTGAGAGCGAGCACACCGCCCTTTGCCGCGGTATAGCCGCTTGTGCCGCCCTGACCGGTCACGGAGGTTTTCGAGCCGATATTGACGATCGCGCCGCCACTGCTTTTCAGCGCCTCGCGCAGATGGTGGGTCATCGCATAGATGTGGACGAGGTTGCGCTCGATCGAGGCGCGGAACGCATCGACCCCGGCGTCCAGACCCACGCCATCGTTGACGCCGGCATTATTGACGAGGCCGTCGATACGCCCGAAGCGATCCAGCACGGCGGTCGCCGCGGCATGGCACTGCCCGTCATCCGTCAGTTCCGCGAGTGCCACCATGGCGTCGGGTTGAATACTCCGGAGCTGGCTGATCCACGCTTCGGACGGTGGATCACGGGTGACGATGACAGGCACGGCGCCTTCCCGCGCAAGGGCATCGCAGATCGCGGCGCCGATCCCCGATCCGCCCCCCGTCACTACAATCACCTTGCCGGTCAGTCCAATGTCCATCCATGTCTCCGTCTGCCTGCGGGGTCTTTTGCCCGGCTTTCGCGTAATTGGTATCGCGTCAGCGGCTCAAGTCATTGTCCAGCCGCCGTCGATCGCGTGCATTGCGCCGGTCGTGTAGGCGCTTTCATCGCTTGCGAGATAAAGCGCGAGGTAGGCGACTTCCTCTGCCGTGCCGATCCGGCCCATGGGCTGGCGCGCGATAAAGGCTGCCCGTGCAGCGGCGGCATCACCTGTCGCGGCGAGGCGCTCGTCGAGAGAGGGCGACTGCACGGTGCCTGGGCAGATGGCGTTGCACCTGATCCCCTGATGCACATAGTCCACCCCGACCGAGCGCGTAATGCCTGCGACAGCGCCCTTGGAGGCGCAATAAGCGAGCCGGTTGGGCACCCCGATCAGCGCGCCCGCCACGGATGCGATGTTGACGATCGAGCCGCCGCCTGCCGCGATCATGCCCGGTAGAAATGCCTGGATCATCCGGACGGTCGCCCGCACATTGATGTCCATGGAGAAGTCGAGGCTGGCGTCGTCTGTATTGAGAATATCTCCGGCCGCGACATAGCCCGCGCAGTTGACCAGAATGTCGGCCGGTTCTCCCAACATCTCGGGCAAGCGGGCGATTGCCTCGGCATCGAGCAAATCTATGACGTGGGACCGGCAACCTTCAATCGTGAGCAGCAGGTCGGCATTCCGGTCGAGCGCGGTGACCTCGGCCCCTTCACGCACGAACAATTCCGTGATCGCGCGGCCTATTCCCTGAGCGGAGCCGGTGACGACCGCGCGCTTGCCTTCCAGTCTTCTCATGGCGTGAACGCTGCTGGCCTCTCTCGTTCCAGGGGGGAGGGGCGCTAAATGCTGCCGCAACTGGACTGGCAAAGAAATGAGCAGGCATATCTGATAAGTCAAGCAGCTTGTCGGTTGCCGGGCTCACGCGACGACCCCTGCGTATGGGCTAATTCCGGGAGGCTTCAGCAATTCTTTGCCATTTCTCTTTACGGCTGATCTCTGTCGGCTGCGGACCAGTCTTGCCGACCATAAGTCAGGGGCACCGAGGAACGGCGATGCCGAATGCGTGGGAGATGATCGGTTACACGGGGCACGCGCTTGCCGCTGCACTCTTCGCCGTGCTCGCGATCCTCACGTCGCGTCGGGTGCATGATCGTGATCCTGCGCGTCAGGTGCTCATCGTGGCTCTTGTCCTTTCGGCCCTCTGGTCATTGCAACATGCACTGGGGGCTGTGCTTGGCGCAGGCGGAGTTAGCGGCGCACTTGCGGAGACGCTGAGGAACAGTGCCTGGCTGCTCTACATCGGCATGGCTGGGCGCGGCGGGTCTGGACGGCGTGGACCAGTGACGCGGCGCCTGCTTGCCGGCGTTCTCGGGCTGGTCCTCTTCTTCCAGTTGGTGCTCGATATTCTGATCGGAGAGGGCGCTGCGCTCGACAATCTCAGTCTGCCCTTTTTCGAGATTTCCTGGCTCATTCGCTGCCTTTTCGCGCTTGGCTCCCTCATTCTCCTCCACGATCTCTTCACCCAGCCAAGCCAGAGCCAGCGCGGCCGCATAAATAGCTGGGTGGCCGCCGCGCTCACATTCATGTGGGCCTATGATTGCAATCATTACGCGCTGGCCCTGCTATGGCGGGGCGAGATCGCGACAATCGGCCCGATGCGCGGCTTTGCGATGGCATTGCTCGCCTGTGCCATCGCTATTGGACTGCAGGCGGGCAGGGTCCGCCGGGTCCGCCTTTCCCGCACGGCCGTTCAGCGCATTGTCGGCGGGGTCATCTTCGCCCTCTATCTTCTCACGGTTCTGCTGCTGGCCACAGTCGCCAACGGCAGTCAGGGGCCGGTCGCACGGCTCGTCCCGGTCGCGCTTCTCTTTGCGCTGAGCGTCGGCGCGCTTGCCGTATTGCCTTCGGCCAGTCTCCGCTCATGGCTGCGCGTAGAACTCGCAAAGCATATTTTCGCCCATCGCTATGATTATCGCGTCGAATGGCGGCGCTTTACTGAGGCGGTTGCCGAAAGGCATGACGAGCCCCGCTCGCTCGGCGAGCGTGTCGCACGCGGGGTGGCGCAGATCGTCGGGGCGCTGTCGGCCCTCACGCTGCTGCGCCGTGACGACGGCAGCCTTGTCTCCGATGGCGGCTGGCAGTGGACCGGGCCTGCACTGGCGATACCGGCCAATCTGTGCTGCGAGCTGGAGGCTGGCGGGCTGATCCTCGACCTTGCGGGAGAGGACCCTCTGGTGGAGCGACTGCCCCAGCAGATGCGGAGCGACAAGAGCCTTTGGGCGCTGGTCCCGACGGTCCACAATGATCGGCTGGTCGGCGCGGTCTTGCTTAGCCGTCCTACCCGATTCCGGCGCCTTGACTGGGAAGATCTCGACATGTTGCGTGTAGTGGGCGGTCAGGCCGCAGCCACGATCAGCGACGCTCTGGGGCGGGAAGCGCTAGTGGAGGCCCAGCGGTTCGAAGAGTTCAACCGGCGCTTCGCCTTCATTCTGCATGACATAAAGAATCAGGTCAGTCAGATGTCCCTTCTGGCTCGCAATGCAGAGCGCCATGCGGACAATCCCGCTTTTCGGGCGGATATGGTGAAGGCGCTCAAGGAAACGGCGAGCCGCATGAGTGACATGCTGCAGAAGTTGACCAAGCCGGAAGCAGCCGCAACCGGCCCCGCGGCTCTCCTTGTGCTGCCTGCCGCGCTTCGGTGGCTCGCCGAAAACTGGACGCGCGACCGGGCCGTGGTGAATTTCGAACAGAATCTGCCAGAAGAACTCTCAATCCTTGCCGACGCGGAATCTCTTCGCCGTGCGCTTGGTCAGATTGTTCAGAACGGCCTTGAGGCAAGCGGAGCGGAAGGCCACGTGACCATCCGGCTTCAGCGCGAGGGTGGCCAGGCACGAATTGACATAATCGACACCGGTTCGGGTATGAGCGTGGATTTCATCCGCACCAGCCTGTTCCGACCATTCGCTTCCACCAAGGCCAATGGCTTCGGCCTTGGCGCACAGGAAGCGAAGTCGCTGATCGAGGCGATGGGCGGATCGCTCGACGTGACAAGCGTGCCGGGCGGTGGCACGACCTTCACGGTCCGATTTGCGCTGGCGGCGACGCCCGGGGCCGTGGCAGCAGCGACTCCCGAACTAAGGAGGAGCGCCTGATGCGCGATTCCCGGCCCAAGCTGCTCATGATCGAGGACGATGTCGGCCTGCAGCGGCAGCTACGATGGGCCTATGACAACTACCAGCTCCTCATTGCCGGCAATCGCACGGAGGCGTTGGCGATCCTGCGTGAAGAGAGGCCCGCAGTTGTCACGCTGGATCTCGGCCTGCCGCCCGATCCCGATGGCATAAGCGAAGGCATGGCCGCACTGCGAGACATTCTGGCTCATGCGCCGTCCACCAAGGTGATCGTCGCTTCGGGACACGGGGAGCGATCGAGCGCGCGGGAGGCAATCGCGCAAGGTGCGTGGGATTTCTATCAGAAGCCGATAGACTTCGATTCGCTGGGGCACATCGTCGGGCGGGCGTTCCATGTCCACGCGTTGGAGGCCGAGAATAATCGTCTCGCGCAGACCCTATCCACGCTAGCGCCCAATGGCCTAGGCCAGATCATAAGCGCCGACCCTGAAATGTTGAAGCTGATCCGGACGGCGAAGCGTGTCGCGGATACCCGAGCCACGGTTCTGATCCGGGGCGGCAGCGGCACGGGAAAGCATCTTTTCGCACGTGGGCTTCACGAGGAAAGCGCGCGGTCCAAAGGATCATTCGTCACGCTGAATTGCGCCGCCATAGCGGAGGCATCGCTCGAAACCGCCCTTCAGCACGAGATCGAGCAGGCGGACGGAGGCACGCTTTTCCTGGATGATGTCGAGAGCTTGCCGCTGGCGTTTCAAGCGGAGCTGCTGCGCTATCTGGAAAAGCGCACGGTGACGCGTCCCGGGGACCACCGGCCCATCCCGATCCATACAAGAATAGTCTGCGCCACCAGTCACGCGCCTGAGCCCATGATTGCGGACGGGCGCTTCCGCGAAGATCTTTATTATCGTCTTGCGGAAGTGGTGTTGCACCTTCCCCCGCTCGCTGACCGTCCGGGTGATGCTGTGTTGCTCGCGCGCCATTTCATTCAGCGCGACGCGCCGGCGCTCAATCCCCAGGTGCGCGATCTTGCTGAAGACGCCATTGCGGCGCTCGACGCCTGGTCGTGGCCGGGGAATGTACGCGAAGTGGAAAATCGCGTGAAGCGGGCGCTCGTGCTTGCCGAGGGCCGACATCTGGGCGCGCATCATCTGGATCTGGCCGGCGCCACGACCGAGGTTGAAGACAGCGTCTCAGATCTGAAAAGCGCGCGGGAAGAGGCCGATCGTCAGGCCATCCGCCGGGCGTTGGCGCGTACTGGCGGCAATATTGCCGCCGCCGCCCGCGCGCTGGGCGTGAGCCGTCCGACGCTTTACGAACTCATCCGCAACTACGGGTTGCAAGCCCCTTCATCCTGAGCGGCGTTGCGGAGGAACGTTTGTCCTCGTTCGCGTTCAGGCTTCTTCCGTTTCGGCAAGGTCGCTCAGCGTAACGCCGACGCGCCGCATCTGATCGGCAACCGGTGGCCAGATTTGCGTGAGGAAGCGCTTTTTCTCCATCGTGCGAAGCCGGCGTGATGCGCCCTCGGCAACGAACATCCCCACGCCTCGACGAACGGCGATGAGATCCTCGTCCTGAAAGCTCTGATAGGCTTTGGCGACCGTCAGCGGGTTCGCACCCTGTTGCGCGGCAAAGGCACGGACCGAGGGGAGCATGTCGCCGTCGCCATAAGTGCCATCGAGGATGGAGCTGGCGATAATGTCGCGCAGGCGCAGATAAACGGGGCGGCTGTCGTCATGCATAGTGCATCAGTGCCATAATACAGCGAACCGCGCAATCGTTGCTTTGTCCCCGTCGTCTAAGAGCGGGGCAGGACGTGCGTCAGGCGCTCCAGACCGAGCAGATCTCGTTCAGCGTGGGGCGCGGCCGCTCCTCCAGATCCCGGCGGGGCGTACCGATGAAGACGAAGCCCGCGATCCGCTCATCTGGCCCACCAAAAGCGTCACGCACTGCCTCGCTATAGGCCGGCCACCCCGTGAGCCACCCGCCGGCGAAGCCCGCCGCATGAACTGCGTGCAACAGGTTCATCGTTGCCGCGCCGACCGACAATTCCTGTTCCCAGACCGGAATCTTGGAAGGGCGGGGGGCGAACATCACGACGACGAGAGCGGGCGCCTGCCGCGCAAACTGCTCCATCGCCTCGATCTCAAGGCGCCCGGCCTCCGGCTTTTCAGCTCGATATGCGGAGGTGAGCAGAGCGGCCAGCGCATCGCGCCGGTCCTCGGGGATGATGACGAACCGCCAGGGCGCAAGCTTGCCATGATCGGGCGTACGCGCGGCAATTGCCACCATATCCCGCAACTGCTCCAGCGCCGGCCCGGGCGCGACGAGGTCGCGCGGCTTGGCCGATCGGCGGCTGACGAGATAAGCGGCAAGGGAAGAGAGATTGTTAAACATGGCGCTTCAGTAACTTGTGGCCGCCCGTCCGCCAAGCGCTGCTCTGCGCAACATTGTTCTTCACACGCGCAAACAAATCTCTAGTTTCGCCCGATCAATGTGGCCCCGCCGGAGCTTAGGCGCGGCGCCCGGACAGGAGTCGATATGGCCACCATTCCCGCAATTGCGCTTGGCGCGCTTGTGGTGCTGCTTGTAGGCGGCGCCCTTGGCGTTTCGAGCAAAAAGCCTGAGTTTCTCGGGCACCCCAAGGGCCTTTACGTTCTGTTTTTCGCGGAAATGTGGGAGCGCTTTTCCTATTACGGCATGCGGGCGCTGCTCATCTTCTATCTTACCAAGCATTGGCTCTTTGCCGATGGGCAAGCGAACTTCATCTATGGCGCCTATACTGCCCTCGTCTACATCACGCCGGTGCTGGGCGGCTATCTGGCGGATCGCTACCTTGGCCAATATAAAGCCGTTCTGTTCGGCGCGCTGGTGCTCACAGCGGGCCATACGCTCATGGCCTTCGAGGGGACGGGCGGTCAGAGCGATCCCACGATCAATATCTTTTGGCTGGCGCTTGCCTGTATCGTGGTGGGCTCCGGCTTCCTGAAGGCCAATATCTCGGTGATCGTTGGCCAGCTTTACGGGCTCACCGATACCCGGCGGGACGGCGCCTATACGATCTTCTACATCGGCATCAACGTGGGCGGAGCATTGGGCGTCATTCTCGCCGGCTGGCTGGGCGAGACCTATGGCTGGAGCTACGGCTTTGGCGCGGCGGGCCTTGGTATGCTTCTGGGGGCTCTGGTTTTCGTGATCGGCAAACCATTGCTCAACGGCAATGGCGAACCTCCGATCGCGCTCTCAAAGGTTAGGGAATGGGCGATTTATGCCATCGGTCTGGCGTCGATCGCGATCATCTGGGTGCTCGTCCAGTATCAGGATGTCATTCAGGATCTTCTGCTCGTGTCCGGCATCGCGTTGCTCGGCTATGTGCTCTACTGCGCCTTTCGGCTGGAGCCCCATGCGCGAGACCGGATGTTCGCCATCCTCTTCCTGATCGCGCTCAACCCGATTTTCTGGGGCCTTTTTGAGCAGGCGGGGGGTAGCCTCAACCTATATACCGATCGCTACGTGGACCGCGGCGGCGTGCCGGCGTCGCTCTTCCAGTCGATCAATTCGCTCTACATCATCCTGCTTGGCTCGCTGTTCGCCTGGTTGTGGATTGCGTTGGGTAAGCGGGGGCTGGAGCCCTCAGCGCCAGCCAAGTTCGGCCTGGCCCTTGTGCAGGTCGGCGTCGGCTTTCTGGTCTTCGTCTGGGGCGCGCGGTCCGTAGGGCCGGATGCCCTGACCCCGGTATTCTTCGTTTTCATGATCTACCTGCTGCACACCACGGGCGAGCTGTGCCTCTCCCCCGTGGGCCTCTCCGCCATGAACAGGCTGGCGCCCAAGCATCTGGCGAGCCTCATCATGGGGGCATGGTTCTATATGACCGCCGTAGGCAACTTCGTGGCGGGCAAGATCGGCGAAGCAACCGGCGGCCATGACGGCGAGATGACCAAGGAGGCCACTCTTGCGATCTATTCGACGATTGGCTGGTGGACCGTGGCTGTCGCGGTTGTGGTCCTGATCGTATCGCCGCTCATCACGCGCTTGATGCATCTCGATACGCTCAAGGATGTGAAATAGCGCAAGGCGGTCAGTTGGCTGCAACTTCGCAAGGGGGAGGGCGTGCTCTCCTCCAAGCTTCCGAGTTCACGATCCAGGATGAAGTTCATGACCAGACGTTTTTTCGGCACGGACGGTATCCGTGGCCGCACCAACCACTCACCGATGACTGCCGAAATGGCGATGCGCGTGGGCATGGCCGCAGGGCGCCATTTTCTGCGCGGCCATCACCGCCATCGGGTCGTCATCGGCAAGGATACGCGTCTCTCGGGCTATATGATCGAGAATGCGCTGGTGGCGGGGTTCACCAGCGTGGGCATGGACGTGGTGCAGTTCGGCCCGATCCCGACTCCCGCCGTGGCGATGCTTGCTGCATCGATGCGGGCCGACCTGGGCGTCATGATCTCAGCCAGTCACAATCCCTATTATGACAATGGCATCAAGCTCTTCGGGCCAGATGGCTACAAGCTCTCGGATGAAGACGAGTTGCGGATCGAAGCGCTTATCGGCGGCGATGTTCCGCTCGCGGATTCCCCGGCGATCGGACGGGCAAGGCGCGTGGAGGATGGGCGCGGGCGCTATATCCACGCGGTCAAATCGACCTTTCCGTCGCATCTGCGGCTCGACGGTCTCAAGGTGGTGGTCGATTGCGCTAACGGCGCGGCCTACCAGACCGCTCCCGCCACGCTTTGGGAGCTTGGCGCGGAACTGGTGACGCTGGGCGTTGATCCCAATGGCACGAATATCAACGAAGCATGCGGATCGACCTCGCCGCAGCTCCTTCAGGAGACGGTCATTGCTTCAGGCGCAGACATCGGCATCGCGCTGGATGGCGACGCTGACCGGCTGATCCTCGTCGACGAGACCGGCACGATCATCGACGGCGATCAGATCATGGCATTGATCGGCTCGGACTGGGCGCGCCGCGGCGTCCTGCGGGGCGGAGCCGTCGTCGCCACGGTCATGTCCAATCTCGGCCTTGAGCGCATGCTCGAAGGGCAGGGCATCGGCCTTCTGCGCACGAAAGTGGGCGACCGCTACGTGCTGGAGGCAATGCGGCGGGGCGGACATAATGTGGGGGGCGAGCAATCCGGTCACATGATCCTCTCCGATTATGCCACCACAGGCGACGGCACGATCGCGGCGTTGCAGGTTCTTGCCGCGCTGGTGGAGAGCGGCAAACCCGCGAGCGAAGTGCTCCGGCAGTTCGAGCCGGTGCCGCAACTGCTGAAGAACGTCCGCTTCTCGGGTGGAAAGCCGCTGGAGACGCAGAGCGTTAAGGCAGTGATTGCCGATGCAGAGAAGGAGCTGGCCGGGAGCGGTCGTCTGGTGATCCGTCCCTCCGGTACCGAGCCGGTTATCCGTGTCATGGCCGAGGGCGACCGGGAGGAGCAGGTCAAGGCAGTGGTGGAGCGCATTTGCGCGGCGGTGGCCGAGGCGGCGGCCTGACGGCGTTTTCACGCTGTCCTACAATATGCCGTTCATGGAATGCTGATGCGATGATACTTCCGTGCCCTTCCCGCCGCGCGCGTTCTCTCTATGCGGCAGGTCCATTGGAAAGGCGGAAGTTGACAGAACGTAGCGTCAACTTTGGCAACTTCCGGGCGGTCCTTGCCAGACAGAGCCCAAACGAGCGGCGCGTGGCGCAAGACTATCAGGAGGTCATTCATGCTTGAAATGCGACCCGACTGCGAGCGCTGCGGCGTCGATCTGCCCGCCGATGAGGGTGGGGCGTTCATTTGTTCGTTCGAGTGCACGTTCTGCGCCGAATGCGCGGACGAACTCGATGAGATCTGTCCCAATTGCGGGGGCGAACTGATCGACCGTCCGGCCCGCGTCGGTGAAGCGCTCAAGCGCAATCCAGCATCGACGAAACGCCATTTCCGCAAAAACTGATCAAAAGGGTCATGCATCGGAGGCCTCGACTTGCTGTGCCCGTGACGGCAAAGGACTCTTTATGACCATCCCCCGCATCCTCATCATCGCCGGCTCGGACTCGGGCGGCGGTGCCGGCATCCAGGCGGACATCAAGACCGTGACCATGCTGGGCGGTCATGCGATGACGGCTATTACCGCGATCACGGCACAGAACACGCAGGGCGTCCAGGGCATTCACCTGATCCCGACCGAGATGGTGCTGCAGCAGATCGACAGCGTCGTGAGCGATATCGGCGTGGACGCTGTCAAGATTGGCATGATCGGCTCAGCGGAGACGGCGCTGGCGGTGGCGGAGCGGCTGGAAACGATCAATGCACCGCTCGTACTCGATCCTGTGATGGTTTCGACCAGCGGTGGCGCGCTGGCTGATGCCGCCGCGATTGAGGCTATGCACGCCCTCATGGATTGGGCTTTTCTCACCACACCAAATCTGCCCGAGCTTGAGGCGCTGGGTGGCGAAGCCGCCCTCACGGCACGCGGAGAGATCCTGCTCATAAAGGGCGGCCACCGCGACGGGCCGACCATCGTCGATCGACTGGTCGGGCTGGAAGGCGAGATTGCCCGCTGGGAGGATGAGCGGATCGACAGTGAAGACACGCATGGCACTGGCTGCACATTGGCCAGCGCGATCGCGACCGGACTGGGCGAGGGACTCGACCTGCCAGAAGCCATCGCCCGCGCCCGGCTGTTCGTCCGCGCGGCGATCGGGGCTGCTCCGGGCCTTGGTCTTGGTCATGGGCCGCTGGGGCATCAGGCGGTTGACGTGAATGCGCTGGGGCGCGTTCGATGATCGCAGGTGTCGATGAAGCCGGTCGCGGGCCACTTGCCGGCCCCGTGGTGGCGGCTGCGGTCGTGCTGTGTAAGCCACGGCCTTCGGGACTTGACGATTCCAAGAAGCTGACGCCCGAGCGCCGCGCAGTGCTGGAAGCCACGATCAAGCGCCGCTGTCAATGGGGTGTCGGCGTTGTCGAGGTGGCGGAGATCGACCGGCTCAACATTTTCGGCGCGACGATGCTCGCGATGACCCTCGCGGTGGAGGCGCTTTGCGCGAAGATCGGCTGCGATCCTTTGGAAGTGCTGATCGACGGTAATCTGACGCCGCAGGGCCGTCGCCCGGAGTGGCGCTGGGGCGCGCGAGCGATTGGCGGCGGGGACGCCATAGAGCCCTGCATCTCGGCTGCGTCGATCATTGCCAAGGAGCATCGCGACGCCCTGATGCGGCGGGCCGCGCTCGATCATCCCCAATATGGGTGGGATCGCAACAAGGGCTATGGCACGCCGGACCACCTCGCTGCCTTGCGCACCCATGGTCCCACTCCGCTGCATCGTCGCAGCTTCGCGCCGGTAGCCCAAATGGCCCTTCCGGGGCTCGTGGGCTGAGGGAAGAGAAAAAATTTCACTGCGTTCGTTCAGATGAGTCTTCAGAGCAACACCACAAGATATTGAGTCTCCGTGATTCTTCGCTCCACCATTTCTGGCGTGGGACTCGTTTCGTTCTCTGATCGCCTCGTGCCGCAATACCTCGCTCGCAAATCTTACCACGCTTGACGGCGGACTCCGCGGGACTCACCGTGGCCTGAGAAGATCAGGGAGTGTTTCTAAATGGGGGTTATCGAGCGGATTGGGGGCGCTGCTGTTCGCACTCGCGGCGCTGTTCAGCCGAAGGCGATCGTCGATCTGCCGCTGGATCAGCTGATCCGCGACGACTGTATTGCAGCGATGCGGGCCTTGCCTGATGCGTCGATCGACATGGTCTTCGCCGACCCGCCTTATAATCTCCAGCTTGGCGGCGATCTGAATCGGCCCGATGGCAGCCATGTCGACGCAGTCACCGACGACTGGGACAAGTTTGACAGCTTCGCGGCTTATGACAGCTTCACGCGGGCGTGGCTAGCCGAGGCGCGGCGTATCCTGAAGCCCGCCGGCACCATCTGGGTGATCGGCAGCTATCACAACATCTTCCGTGTCGGCACGGCAATGCAGGATGCAGGCTTCTGGATCCTGAACGACATCGTGTGGCGCAAGGCGAACCCGATGCCGAATTTCAAGGGCACGCGCTTCACCAATGCGCATGAGACGCTGATCTGGGCGAGCCAAGGCGAGAAGGCGCGCTACACATTCAACTATCGCTCGATGAAGACCTTGAACGACGAGTTGCAGATGCGGTCGGACTGGGTGCTGCCGATCTGCGGTGGGCAGGAAAGACTGAAGCGGGGTGGACATAAGGCGCACCCCACGCAGAAGCCGGAAGCGCTGCTCTACCGCGTGCTGCTTTCCTGCACCAAGCCCGGAGATGTGGTGCTTGATCCCTTCTTCGGGACTGGCACGACAGGCGCGGTCGCCCGCCGTCTTGGTCGTCGCTGGATCGGCATCGAGCGCGAGCCCGCTTATTGCGAGGTCGCGCTGGAAAGGATCGCGGCTGCGCTCCCCCTGGACGAGAGCGCGCTCGAAATCATGCAGTCGGCCAAGAGCCAGCCCCGCGTCGCGTTCGGCACGCTGGTGGAAACCGGCATGATCGCCGCAGGATCGGTCCTGACTGACGCCAAGCGGCGCTGGCAGGCACGGGTTCGCATCGACGGCTCGCTGGAATGTGGAACGGAGAAGGGGTCCATTCACCGTCTTGGCGCCACACTTCAGGGTGCACCCTCCTGCAATGGCTGGACATTCTGGCATCTTGAAAGCGAGGGGAAGCTCAGCCCGATCGATTCCGTCCGTCAGACATATTTGCTGGCGACCGAGCCATGAGACTTTCATTGTTTTTGCCGCGCCCCACACGCGGCAATAAGCCGGGGCGACGCCCGACCAATTGTCGCCCCGGCACGCTTCATCACGGATAGGCAAGGTCTAATGCGCATCGTGGCCATCCCTGCATCCGGCGAACGGAAGCGACTATTATGATGTCGTCC
Organism: Sphingobium sp. CR28; assembly: GCF_052327305.1. Lineage (GTDB taxonomy): Bacteria > Pseudomonadota > Alphaproteobacteria > Sphingomonadales > Sphingomonadaceae > Sphingobium. Next base: position 2,797,734 of record NZ_CP182486.1, read on the forward strand.
GCGCCTCCGGGGGATGTCCGGCTCTATCTTCGTCCCGTCTGGTTCATCGACTCACCTGTCGGTGTGGACGAGAGCGAGGTTATGCGGCTGGCCGGGACGCTGCTCTGGTTTCAGGCCGTCGAGGCACGCTGGGTCGGACCCGGCATTTCGAAGCGCGCGGTCGTTCCCTTGCGTGACGTGAAGGACTGGGTTGCAGCGCTACCCGATGTTCATGCCTCGCGCGCGCAAGTGCTGCTTGCCCGACTCAGCGCTCCTCGCCCCGCCATGAACATCTCTGCGCGGACCTTGCGGCTCGATACCCCGCAAGTGATGGGCATCCTCAACATGACACCCGACAGCTTCTCCGATGGTGGCAAGCACAGCGGCGACGCCGACGCGGCGGCGGACGCCGGTTTTGCAATGCATGTCGCGGGTGCGGGCATGATCGACGTAGGCGGGGAATCGACACGGCCTGGCGCTGAACCCGTCTGGGAAGGTGATGAGATTGCGCGGGTCGTGCCAGTGATCGAAAGGCTTGCCAAGGCAGACGTGATCGTCTCGGTGGATACGCGCAAGGCATCCGTTATGGAAGCGGCGCTGGCGGCGGGCGCCGGGATCGTCAACGACGTCTCCGGGCTTACCCATGATCCCCGAGCCATGGACGTCGTCGCAGCATCTGCTTGTCTCGTTGCCTTGATGCACAGCCCCTCTCCAGGCGAAGACCCTCATGGCGGGCGGACGGCCTATGCCGGACAGGCGGGCGCATGGCTCACCGGTGTCATCTTCGACTGGCTCGAAGCGCGGATAGAGGCGTGCGTAGCGGCAGGAATCGATCGCGCGCGGATCATCGTCGATCCGGGTATCGGCTTCGGAAAAGCCCTGGCGGACGACACCGCGATCATCAACACGCTCACCTTGTTCCATGGCCTTGGCGTGCCGCTGCTTTTCGGCGCAAGTCGCAAGCGTATCGTGGGCGCACTCTCCAACGAAGCGAAGGTGAGCGAACGGCTTGGCGGTTCGCTGGCTTTGGCCATGACCGCGTTTGGCGCCGGGGCGCAGATCGTCCGGGTTCACGATGTGCCGGAGACAGTGCAGGTCGCCCGTGTCTGGCGCGGCTTGCGCGACGCGGCACTCGTCGCGGTCGGCTAAGCTCCGTGAGGCGGATCGTCGCGGTTTTCGGTACCCGGCCGGAAGCGATCAAGATGTTCCCGGTGATACACGCATTGCGCGAAACACGAGGCCTTGAGACCAAGGTCTGTGTGACCGCGCAGCACCGGGAGATGCTCGATCAGGTGCTGGCTTTGGCGGATATTGCGCCGGATATCGATCTCGATGTCATGCAGCAGGGCCAGTCGCTCGATGACCTTACGGCGAGGATATTGACGGGGCTGGGTCGCGCTTTCGATGCGCTGCAGCCTGATTTCGTTCTGGTGCAGGGCGATACCACCACAGCGATGGCCGCAACCCTTGCGGCACATTACCGGCGAATTCCGGTCGCCCACATCGAGGCCGGCCTGCGCAGCGGCGACCTCTATCACCCTTGGCCCGAGGAAGCGAACCGGCGGATGATTGCCTGCGTCGCGGCGCTTCATTTCGCTCCCACTCATCAGGCAGGGCGGTCGCTGCTTGCCGAGGGGCGCGAGCCCGCCACCATTCATGTGACCGGCAACACCGTTATCGACGCATTGCTGTGGACACGTGATCGCGCGCAAGCCGAGCCAGAGTTGGCCCGGGCAATTCGGCCCGTCCTAGCCCGGTGCGAGGGACGGAAGATCGTCGCGGTCACGAGTCATCGCCGGGAGAATTTCGGCGATGGCGTGGCAGCCATTGGCGGCGCGATTCTGGATATTGCCGGACGAGGGGACGTGGACATCATTTTTCCCGTCCACCCAAATCCGAACGTGAGTGGTCCAATGCGCGCTCTGCTTGCCCATGCGAACAATGTCCATCTCGTTGACCCGCTCGATTATCCAGCTTTCGTGGCACTTCTGGATGCCTCTCATCTTGTGCTCACCGATAGCGGCGGAGTGCAGGAGGAGGCGCCCGGTCTCGGCAAGCCGGTGCTGGTAATGCGTGAGACAACGGAGCGTCCCGAGGGCATCGAGGCGGGGACGGCCATTCTGGTCGGCGCGGATCGTCAGCGCATCCGCACTGCCGTGACGACGCTGCTGGACGATGAGCAGGCCCATGCGAGAATGGCGCGCGCGCATAATCCCTATGGAGATGGTCATGCCGCGCGCCGCATCGCGCAGATCATCGCTGGAATGGGGCATTGACGGCGCTTCACGGTGAGCCTAGCGCGCTTGGCCGATGATCGCCCGTCCCGCGCCATCCAAGGAAGCGGCGCGACTGCGCCTTTACGCCATAAGCATCGTCATCGACATTGCGGTGATCGGATGTGGCTTCGCGCTCGCGAACCTTATTGTGCTCGGCGATTGGCTGGGTGAGCCCGGCAAGCCTCACGGGCTGGTCATGGCGGCGATGATTGCGCCGGTCTATGTCCTCATTGCCCTCAACGGCGGGGTCTATGGCATCCGGATGATCGGCAACCGGCGGGCAAGCGCGGTGCGGGCGATATGGTCGCTGGCGCAAGCCGCCATGCTCATGGTCATCATCGTCTATCTCGGCAAGATCGCCGATCAGCTCTCGCGCCTCACCTTCGTCGCTGGTTTGGCTATCAGCGGAGCGGGCCTCTATGTCGCGCGGCTCTTCGTCGAACGGCTTGCTCTGTGGCTCGTGGGTGAAGTGCCTCATGTCACCGTGCTGATGGTCGATGGCGTGACCGTCGACAGGCCTGCGCACGCACATGTTATGGACGCCGCAGCGATCGGCTTTGATCCAACGGATCGCAATGCGGAGATGGCGGCGCGTCTTGCTAGGGCGATCGGTTCGGCGGAGCGCGTGGTGGTTGCGTGCCCACCGGAGCGGATGGAGGACTGGCGGGTCGCTCTCACCGCGCTCTCCGCGAAGGGCGAGATATTGGTGCCGGAGATGCGGCGGTTTGCACCCGCGAAAGTGAGCGTGTTCGAGGATCATCCCACTCTCGTAGTCGCCGGAGGGCCGATGGGCCTTCGCGACCGCATTGTGAAGCGGGCTCTGGATGTCGTTATCAGCCTTGCGGCGATCATTCTTCTTTCGCCGCTTCTGATTGGCGGGGCGATCGCGGTGCGGCTCTCGGGGTCGGGACCGATCCTGTTCCGCCAGCCGCGTATCGGCAAGGACGCCCATCCGTTCATGATCTTCAAGTTCCGCACGATGCACGCGGGCCGCACGGATCTCCTCGCTGATAAGCTGACCGAGCGCGACGATCCCCGTGTCACGCGGATCGGCGCATTCCTGCGACGAACGAGCATCGACGAGTTGCCGCAGCTCTTTAACGTGCTGCTGGGAGACATGAGCATTGTGGGACCGCGCCCCCATGCCGCTGCCGCCAAAGCTGCAGATACGCTCTATTGGGACGTCGATGATCGCTATTGGGCTCGGCACTGCATAAAGCCGGGCATGACGGGGCTTGCGCAGGTGCGGGGTCATCGCGGGCCAACGGACCGGCACGAGGATCTGGTCAACCGGCTTCAGTCCGATCTCGAATATGTCACCAACTGGTCGATCTGGCGTGATCTGCGCATCATCGTAGCCACTCTGGGCGTGCTGGGGCACGACAATGCGTTCTAGGCGGGCTCGACCATGACAGGCATCGATCTCGCGCTCGCCATCTGCGCGGTCCTGTGCGGGCTGCTGCTTGTCTGGCCGTTTGTCATCTATCCGCTGATCCTGCGAATGCTCCCGGTGCGACCGGTCGCCGCTGGCCCGCAGTTAGCGCGGCTCAGCGCGACCTTGCTCTTCTGTGCTTTTAACGAGGCGGCTTCACTCCCGGCCAAAATCGTGAATCTGCGGGCGCTCAAGGCCCGGCACCCCGAACTGTCCATCCTTGCTTATGACGATGGGTCGAGCGATGACACCGGCGCTCTGCTCTCGCAGGCCAGCGACGTGCTGACGCTGGTGCCGGGGCCGGGGCGCACGGGCAAGGCGCATGGCATGAAGAAAATGGCCGCCATGGCGACGAGCGATATTCTGATCTTCACCGATGCTAATGTGTTGTTGGATGACGACGTGCTGGACCGGTTGCTGCCTTATTATGCCGACCCGGATGTCGGGGGCGTCCTCGGGTCGCTACGCTATCATGGTGTGGACGCAAGCGCCTCGGCGGGCATCGGCGCGCTGTACTGGCGCCTGGAGGAGCATCTCAAGGATCTGGAGAGCCGCAACGGCAACGTAATGGGGGCGGACGGATCGATCTTCTCAGTGCGTCGCGGGCTTTACCCGGATTTTCCGGACGATGTGCTCGACGACCTTACTGTATCGATGAATGTCGTCTTCGCCGGAAAGCGCCTTATCAAGGCGAATGACGTCATCGCACGAGAAGCGATGGTGGCAGATCGCCAGGATGAATATCGCCGCAAGATCCGGATCGCGGCGAGAGCCTGGCGCACGCATCGATATTTGCGCGCTAATCTGCGCGAGATGAGTGCGCTCGATCGCTTCAAATATACCTCCCGCAAGCTCGTCCGCTGGTTCGGTGCCGTCTGGCTGGCTGTGGGAGCGCTCGCTATCCTGACGCTGGCGTGGCGCTGGAATCCCTTTGCGGCGATGAGCCTTGTCGCCGGGGGCATGCTTCTGTTTCTCGCCGGCCTCACCATGCGGCGTGGCCCAACGGCAGCGATCGTCGATATGTTCCTCGCTTATGTTGCCACGGCGCAGGGCATTTGGACAGCGATGCGTGGCGCCAATTTCACGACCTGGCAGCCCGCCAAGTCGCGCAAGTAGCTTTCCGGGGTAACTCTTGTATAGCTCGCGGCCGTGATAACCCTGAAACGCATATCCAAGGCACTGGGCAAGCATGCCACCCGTAGCCTGCTGAAAGCACGCGCTGCGCTGGGCGCGCGCGCGGAGCGCTATTGCCCGGCATGTGACAGCGGCATAGTCGGCTTCTTCCGTTATGGCGATGAGCGCGAATGGGGCTGCCCGAAATGTGGCGCCAGCCCGCGTGAGCGACTGATGCACGCGCTCCTCGATGCAGGGCGCATCGCCGTGCCGGCAGGCGCCGCCGTGCTGCATTGCGCGCCGAACGAAGCGAGCCTCGTCCGTCGATTTTATCAGAGCGCCGCCGACTATGTGCCGGCCGATATCGACCCCGCACGATACACGGTGTCGGGCATGCAAAAGCTCGACCTCATGTCGATGACCGACGAAGAGCGCTTCGATGTCATCTACGCCAGCCATGTCATGGAGCATGTGCCGGATGATGCGGTGGTTCTGCGTAATATCCGCGCGGCATTGCGGCCTAACGGAGAAGCCTGGCTGATCGTTCCTCTCTGGGAGAAGCCCAGTGAGGATGGCCCGCCCGATCTGTCCGGCAAGGAGCGCGAGCGCAGATTTGGCCAGTGGGACCATGTTCGCCAATATGGCCGGGACTTCGCCGACCGCATTCGGTCTGCCGGTCTGGAGGTCGAACTGATCGACGCCCGGATGTTGCCCGCGTCCGACGTCGCCCGGATGGCGCTCGCTGACACGCTCTTCCGCGCGCGACGCGCCGTCTGACCGCGCATGGCGAGGTGGCTGGACGCACTGCAACAGCTCGAACGGAAACGCGGCTGGCTAGGCATGGCGAAGCTCGCCAATGTGGCGCTCGCGATGCTTTGGGGATTCGTGGTTACGTTCGTGTTCGTGCGGGTTCTTCCGCTCGCTGATTTCCGCGCGTTCCTCCTCCTCGTCGCTTTCGCCAATTTTACAGTGTCCGCCGAGTTCGGATTCTCCACGATCATCTACGCGCGGTTGCGCCGCCATCTCATCACCCGCGAAGGCACTTTCCGCAGTGAAGAGGTTGGCGTGTTGCTCGCCTTCATGCTGGGCGTGATCCTGCTGGGCGGAATGTTGCTGCTGCTCGCCATGAGGGCCGGGCTCATCACCACGGGCCGACCCGCGCTGTTTATCGCATTTTATGGCGTGGCCGCGATGAACCTCGTGGCGCTGCTGGCGAAGCGCGCTCTGGCGGCGCTGGATCATAATCTGTGGTGGGAAGGGCTGGATCTCATTCGTCGCGTAAGCGGCATAGCCCTCTTGCTGGGCGCCCTCGCGGGACTTTCGATCTTTACGAGTGTCATTGCGCAACTGCTGGTCGCGGCGGTTTGTGTGCTGATTGGTCTCGCTACGGTTCATCGCGCCTTGCGTCTGCCAGTGGGGCACTGGTTCGCCTGGCGTGCGGGCGGCCGGCATGTCCGGCAGCATTATCTCGCCGATATTGGCCGGACGATGCTGCTGACGGTCAGCGACATTGCCGCATATAACGCCCCCTATTTCACGATCGCTGCCGCAACCAAGGATGTCCGCCCGCTGTTGGTTTTCGACTTTATCTTCAAGATGTCGCGCGCAGTCTCGGGGATCATCAGAGCGCTGGTGGAGACGGCGATGCCCGCGATAACCCGCTCCCTTCATGTCCATGACGCGGCGAGGTTTTCTGCCTCTTTGCGGCGCGTACTGAAAAAATCGGTGGCCGTAGCGGCCTTACTCGCTCTCTTGATCGTGGCGGCCGGAGACCCTCTCTCGTCAGTATTGTTCGATCGTCAGGCGGTTCTGGGGAGCGTCGAGCTGGCGATCGTCGCGTTGCTCCTGCTTGGTCTCGCGCCCATCTGCGTTTCTGTCTATGTTCAGACCGGCTTGGCCCGCTTCGCCCCTTTGCTAACACCGTCCTTCGCGCTGCTCGCCGGTAGTCTCCTCAGCGTGCCATCTGCGCTTCTGCTCTCGTCCACCTTCGGCTGGCCGTTCACGCTTGCTTTCGCGGCATTTTACGCCGGGGTTCATCTGGTTCTGGGCTTTGTCCATTTCCATCTCGTCGTGCGGATCACGCCATGAGAGTCACCATGGTCGACCCGTCGCTCTTCACCGGGCGCTATGATGACGGGCTTTGCACGGCCCTTGCCGATCAACAGCATGAGGTCACGCTGCTGGGCAGGCCACTCCGACCAACGGACGCCATCACTCCGGCCAATTATCGCTATCAGCCGCGCTTCTTCCGTTTGGGCGAGACGTTGCGGGGCCGAATGGGGGAGGGGAAAGCGGGGCAGCTCGCCAAAGCCGCGACCTACATGGTCGATGCGACCCTGGGCTCGCTTGAGGCTTTCGGGCGCGACATCGTCCATTTCCAATGGCTCCCGTTCGCACGAGCAGACACATTCTGGCTGCATCGGCTCGCCGGGCGCGCCACGATGGTCCACACCGTCCACAACGCGACACCCTTTCACGGCAGCGTGACTGCGCAGGGGCGGGGCTATCACGCTCTGCTCAAACGTTTCGATGCTTTGATCGTGCATGGCGATCAGACTAGGGACGCCTTAACCCGGGTAGGGCTCGACGGGGCGCGCATTCATGTCGTCCCGCATCCGCCCATGGCGCTCGCGGAGGCGACAACGGCAGATCTGGCGGCGGTGCCCGAGCCGCTCGAGGATATCCCGCGCATTCTCTTCTTTGGTACCATCCGTCCGTACAAGGGGCTGGACCTGCTGGTTGAGGCAGCGATCGAGCTCTGGCGAGAAGGGCTTTCGTTCGAGCTTGCGATTGCCGGCAAGCCGTTCAGCGATATTACGGGCCTCATTGGGGCGGTACGCTCAGCGGGCTTTGGGCATCGGCTGGTCACTGACCTTGCTTTTCTTTCGGAAGGACGCCTCGACGCCCATCTTCGCCGTGCGGACATCGTCGCTTTTCCCTATCGCGCAATTGATTCGAGCGGTGCGTTTCTTTCGGCGCTTCGCTATGGCGCGGCGATGATTACGAGTGATGCAGGCATGTTCGGTGAATTAAAGGCTTCTGGAGTGACGCGCTTCCCGGTGGGAAATGCGAAGAGATTGGCAGAGGGGTTACGCTCCCTCGTTGAAAGCAAGGCGCAGCGACGCGCTGCGGGCGAACAGGCGCTTGAACTTCTGGCTACCCTTCCGGGATGGGAGAATGCCGCGCGCATGACGGCGGACGTCTATCGCACGGCTCGGGCCGCAGGAGCGCGCGCATGAACTGGCCACGCTACCGTCGGGAACTGCGGGATCGGCTGCTCGCGACGCGCCTCGGGTTGATGGGGCGCCAGCATCAATATGGCGAGATCGTCGCGCTGCACCGCTTCATAAATCATTTCGAGATCGACTGCGTGGTCGATGTCGGCGCGAACGCGGGACAATATGCCACGATGCTCCGCAAGGATATCGGCTTCACGGGCACGATCGTGTCCTTCGAGCCCAATCCGGAGATTTTTTCCGCGCTCGCGGCCAAGGCTTTGCCCGATCCCAAATGGCAGGTGCAGAATGTTGCGCTGACCGATCATGACGGAACAGCCAATTTCAACATCATGGCAGCCGATCAGTTCAGTTCGCTCAACCGGCCAAGCGAGGGGCTTGAACCCATTTTTGCCGAGCGGAACCGGGTCGAGAAGAGCGTCACGGTCAGCTGCCGCCGGCTCGACGGCGTTATGAATGAGCTGGAAGCCCTGCGTTCGGCGCGATCGGTCCTGCTGAAGCTGGATACGCAGGGTCACGACGCGGCGGTTTGTGCAGGCGCCGGCGCCGTGCTCGCCAACTTTACGGGCGTGCAGACCGAGCTGGCGGTTCGTCCGCTTTATGCGGGCAGTGTAGACTACCGGCAGATGATCGCCGCGCTGGAAGAGTTCGGCTTCGTTCCCAGCGCCTTTTTCCCCAACACAAAGGGGCATTTCCCACTGATGGTGGAGATGGACGGCTTATTCGTGCGGCGTGATCTGGCCGGTGATGGCAACATCCCCCTCGTCTGAGTCGCTGCTCGGGCGGTGGCGCCTGTGGGCCGCGCTCCTGCTGAGTGCGGTCATGATCGCCGGGTGGGATGCGCTGACCTGGTATCGCCGCGTTGATCAGGTGCGCGGTTTTTGGGTCGGTGAATATCTTTTCGCCAGACAGGATCTATGGGTTCTCGGTGCCTACGCACTCACGCTTCTAGGGCTGGGTGTGTGGACGATGGTCGTGCGGGCGCCGGGGTCAGTGCCCAAGATCCCGAAAGCCGCGCCCGTCATCGTGAGTGTCGCTGCCCTTGCGGCTCTTATCCTCGCATGGCTGGGACGAGACCTGATTTTCCACGGATATAGCCCCTCGCGCGATGAGATCATGGTCGAGCTGGCCAGCGCTTATTTCGCGCAGGGCAAGGTGGGCTGGCCGATCCCGGCGGAATGGATGCCGTTTCACCGGGCTCTGATGCCGGAGTTCTACAGTCCCTACGGCGCCAATACGCACTGGACGTCCATCTACTTGCCCGTTCACGCCGCGATCACGGCGTTGTTCCGTCGCCTGGGAGATGCGGCGCTGACTGGACCGGCTATGCTCGGATTGGGTCTGATCCTGTTATGGCGGATCAGTAACCGGCTTTTCCGCGAGCGGATGGACGCGCGTCTGGTTGTGATGGTGATGGCGCTGACCTCCGCGCAACTCATCGTCACCGCAATGACTCCTTATGCGATGACTAGCCACTTCACGTTCAATCTCCTGTGGCTGGCGCTCGTCCTTCGGGATCGGCCATGGAGCCACGCATTGGCGGTGTTGGTCGCGGTCGCCGCGGCAGGCTTGCATCAGTGGCATTTCCCCCTGCTGTTCATCGGCCCTTTCATCCTGTGGATGCTGCTTCGCCGCCAATGGATGGCAGCCCTCGTCCACATCGCCTCCTTCGCACTCATCATGCTGGTCTGGGCGAAGCTCTGGCCCATGGCGCTCGCCGGCTTGGTTGGCCCGCCGCCGCCGACCGACGCCCATCGCACGGCCGGAATTGCAGCGAAGATCACCAGTCTTTTCGGCCGCATGGATGGCTGGCAGCCACTCATCAATACCGCGCGCTTATTCGCCTGGAATAATCTCGTTCTGCTGCCTCTGGTCCTGCTCGCGCCATTCGCCGTGACATGGCGGCCCCTTATGTTCCGCTTCTTTCGCGATCCGCCGATCATTCTCCCGCTGCTGCTGGGTGTTGTCGCCGGGCTGCTTTTTTCGATCTATCAGGGCTATGGCTGGGGCTTTCGCTATATGCACGGGCAGATCGGCCCGCTCTGCCTGCTTGCCGGCTTCGGCTGGATCGCGGCGGAAAAGGTCAGATCGAGATCTGCCCGTGAAGTGGTCATCGTCGGGACAGCGGTCTCTCTGCTCGCGGGCTTTTGGCTTGTGCGCGATACCGAGCGCTATGTGCGCGGCTTCGCGCGTTCGATGGCGGCCATGCGTGCCGCGGATGCCGATGTCGTCCTGGTGGACTTAAGGGGCGGTTTCTATCTGAATGACTTCGTCCGGTTCGACGACGGGATACTCAGGCGGCCGGCCATTATGGGCCTCCATATGCTCTCTCTCGCGCAACTCGATGCGCTTTGTGCGACAAAACAGGTGGCGATTGCGGACAAGGCGCTGTTCTGGCCGCTCGGCGTCCATCCGGTCCGGGCGCGCTTCTCGGAAACGCCGAGGATAGAGGCCAGGCGCGCGCATCTTGCCTCGATCGGGTGCGGCAGGCCGGTGCTTGCCGCACCGGCCCGCGCGAAATAGCCCGCCTTACTTCTGGAAGGCGGCGGCGATCTTCAGCTTCACTTCGTCGCCAATGGCGGGAATCCCGAAGCCAATGCCGAACTCGCTACGCTTGAGCGTGCCGGTGGCGGAGAACCCGATATTCTCCTTGCCGTTCATGCCCTTGCCGGCGCCGTAGAATTTCGCCTGCAGCGTCACCGGCTTGGTCACGCCATTCAGCGTCAGATTGCCTTCGATGGTGGCATTCTGGCCGCTGGGCGTCACCTTGGTGGAGACGAACTTGGCGTCTGCCGGAGCCGCACCGAAAAAGTCGGGGGACTTGCCGGCGTCGGCGGGCTTGAGAAGATGCTGGGTCAGGCGGGCGCTGACCGTGACGACCTTCGAGACGGGAATGGTCACATCCACCTTAGCGGCGGCCGGGTTCTTCGGGTCGAGCTGAAGAGTGCCGGTGATCTCGCCGAAGAGACCGAAATAGGGCGAGAAGCCGAGATGATCGAGTTCCCACTCGACGAGCGTGTGGCCGGAATCGGCGGTATAGGCGCCGCCGGTGATGGCAGCGGGGTTGGGCGAACCGGGAACTTGGGCAACCAGCATGGTGGCGGCACCCAAGGCACCGACGGTAGCTGTGGTGAGAACGGCGAAGACGCTTCTACGCATGAGATTCTCCTGCGATCGTGACGATGGCGAATGGAGGTCTAGCGTCTGGCGGCAAGAGCGCAATGCGCATAGCGCGATAATATCGAACATCTATTGCAGCCGCGTTGAAAAGCATCGCCGTTCATGCGCGGCCGCTCCCCGGCGATATGCTCGCCGGGGAGAGCCTGTCAGATCAGTTCTTTTCCTGGTCGACCAGCTTGTTGGCGCTGATCCAGGGCATCATGGCGCGCAGCTTGGAGCCCGTCTCCTCGATGGCGTGACGCTTCGCCGCGACGCGGCTAGCCTTCAGCTCCGGCTGGCCTGCGCGGTTGTCGAGCACGAAGTCCTTTACGAAGCGGCCCGACTGGATGTCGGCGAGCACGCGCTTCATTTCCTTCTTGGTCTCTTCGGTGATGATGCGCGGGCCGGTCTTGATGTCACCATATTCGGCGGTGTTCGAGATGGAGTAGCGCATGTTGGCGATGCCGCCCTCATACATCAGGTCGACGATCAGCTTTAGCTCATGCAGGCACTCGAAATAGGCCATTTCCGGAGCGTAGCCCGCTTCGACCAGCGTTTCGAAGCCCGCCTGAACCAGCGCCGTCGCGCCGCCGCAGAGCACAGCCTGCTCGCCGAACAGGTCGGTCTCGCACTCTTCGCGGAAATTGGTCTGGATGATGCCGGAGCGGCCGCCACCGACCGCCGAGGCGTAAGACAGGGCGAGGTCATGCGCATTGCCGCTGGAATCCTGATGGACCGCGATCAGGCAGGGCACGCCGCCGCCCTTCAGATATTCGCCGCGCACGGTGTGGCCGGGGCCCTTGGGAGCGATCATGATCACGTCCACGTCCGTCGGCGGCTCGATGAGGCCGAAGTGAACATTGAGGCCGTGGGCGAAGGCAAGCGCGGCACCGGGACGCAGACTGCCCTTGATGTCGTTCTCGTAGATCGCGGCCTGATGCTCGTCGGGTGCGAGGATCATCAGGAGGTCGGCCCACTTGGCGGCTTCGCTGTTGGCGAGCACCTTGAAGCCGGCGCCTTCCGCCTTCTTCGCCGAAGCCGAGCCAGGGCGCAGCGCGATGGCGACTTCCGCGACGCCGCTGTCGCGCAGATTCTGCGCATGGGCATGACCCTGGCTGCCATAGCCGAGGATGGCGACCTTCTTGCCCTTGATGAGGCCGATATCGGCGTCGCGATCGTAATAAACCCGCATGTCTCTTCCCTATCTATAGCCAAAATGGAGGCGGCGACCGAAGGCCGCGCGCCGTGGAAACCCTATTAAAATCCCAATTAGTTCAAACCGGCTCCTTGCCGCGAACCATGCCGACCACACCGGTGCGGCCCACTTCGACAAAACCGACCTGGCGCATAAGCGCCACGAAGCTGTCGATCTTTTCCGTCGTGCCTGTGATCTCGAAAATGAAGCTCTCGATCGTGCTGTCGACTGGCTTGGCGCGAAATGCATCTGCCAGGCGAAGCGCCTCAATCCGGCTCTCGCCGGTTCCGGCGACTTTCACCAGCGCCAGCTCCCGTTCCACATAGGGGCCGACCTCGGTCAGATCGACGACCTTGTGCACCGGAACCAGCCGGTCCAGCTGCGCGATGATCTGGTCGATCACCTTGGGTGGGCCGCTGGTGACGATGGTGATGCGGCTGATCTTATGATCTTCCGTTATGTCGGCGACGGTCAGGCTCGCGATGTTGTAACCGCGCGCCGTGAACATGCCCGCGATGCGTGCCAATATGCCCGCCTCGTTCTCGACCGTGATCGATAGCACATGCCGTTCGCTTGCTTCTTCGCGAATGTGCATCACTCAATAATCCTCATCATCACTGTCGCTCTTCTTCTCATCCGGCTCGGCCGGCTGCACGGAAAGCATGCCTGTCATGGCGAAATGCCATCCGTCCGATGTGCGGTGCGCAATGCGCACGGGAAAGCCGGTGAACGTGTCGAAAACGCGCGAAAGATGTTCTCCCACATATCGCGGCGCCACCAGCAGCATGTCATACTCGGATCGGTTGAAGCTGAACCAGCCTTCCAGATCGATAACCCATTCGTCTCGCTCGGTATCGTGATGGTCCGTGGTTTCCCCAAAGAGATCGGTCACGCCGTTCTCCCGCTCGAAATCGAACGGCTCGCTCACATGAACGCGGAGGCGGACCGGCTCCCGCATCAGACCAGCGCCTTGGCCTCGTCGTCCATCGTGCCGGAGACCTGACTGGGGTCCAGCAGCATCTCGGTATGCGCAGCACCCGACGGGATCATCGGGAAGCAGTTCGAGAGCTTGGCGACCCGACAGTCGACGAGCACTGGCCCGTCATGCGCGATCATCTCCTGAATGCCCGGAACGAGTTCCTGCGGTCCTTCGATGCGGATGCCCTTCCAGCCATAGGCCTCGGCGAGTTTCACGAAGTCGGGCAGGCTGTCCGAATAACTGTTCGAGTAGCGGCTCTCATAGGTCAGTTCCTGCCACTGGCGGACCATGCCCATATACTCGTTATTGAGGATGAAGACCTTGACCGGCAGGCGATACTGGGTCGCGGTGCCCAGCTCCTGAATGTTCATCTGGATCGAGGCGTCACCGGCAATGCAGATGACCAGGCTGTCCGGGTTCGCCACCTGCGCGCCAATCGCCGCCGGAAAGCCATAGCCCATCGTGCCGAGTCCGCCGCTCGTCAGCCACTTGTTCGGCTCATCGAAGTGGAAGTGCTGCGCAGCCCACATCTGGTGCTGGCCTACCTCGGTGGTGATGATGACGTCCTTGTTCCGGGTTGCGGCGAAAATCTCGGCCACGGCGCGCTGCGGCATGATCTCGGTGCCGCCCTCGGCATAGTCGAGGCTCTTGCGCGCGCGCCAGCCTTCGACGCGGGACCACCATTCGGAAAGATCCCGGCTCTTGAAGCCGCGCTTCTCAAGTTCGGCGATGATCGCGATGAGAGCCCGGCCGCTGTCGGCGACGACGGGAATATCGACGTCGACCGTCTTATTGATCGAGCTGCGATCGATATCGACATGCACTTTCTTGCTGGTGGGCGAGAAGGCGTCGAGGCGGCCGGTAACGCGATCGTCAAAGCGCGCGCCGATGCATAATATGAGATCGGCCTTATTCATCGCCATATTGGCTTCATAAGTGCCGTGCATGCCCAGCATGCCGAGCCACTGCGACGAGGAGGCAGGGAAAGCGCCGAGCCCCATCAGCGTGGACGTGACGGGGCAGCCGATCATCGTCGCCAGCCGGCGCAACTCCTCGCTTGCCGCCGGGCCGCCATTGATGACGCCCCCGCCAGTATAGAGGATGGGGCGATCCGACTGCATGATGAGATCGACGGTCGCGGAAATCGCGGCTGGATCGGGCTCGATCTGAGGACGATAGCTTTTGTGCGCAATCGGCTCCGGCTTCTCGAACGGCGCGGTGGCGATCTGGACATTCTTGGGAATATCGATGACGACTGGGCCGGGGCGACCCGTGGTTGCGATATGGAACGCCTCATGGACGACGCCAGCCAGCTTGGCCGGGTCCTTCACCAGATAGTTATGCTTGGTGCAGTGCCGCGTGATGCCAACGGTGTCGGCCTCCTGAAACGCGTCTGTTCCTATGAGCTGCGTCGGAACCTGCCCGGTGATGACAATCATCGGGATGGAATCGAGCAGTGCGTCGGTGATGCCGGTGACGGCATTCGTCGCGCCGGGGCCGGACGTGACCAGGACAACGCCCGGCTTGCCGGTAGAGCGCGCATAGCCCTCGGCCATATGCGTTGCGCCCTGCTCGTGCCGGACGAGGATGTGCTTGATCTTCGGATGCTCGAAGATGGCATCGTAGATCGGCAGCACCGCGCCGCCCGGATAACCGAAGACGGTGTCGACACCCAGGTCGATCAGGCACTGGACCAGTATGTCGGCGCCACTCAGCTCAGACACGAAAAAGACTCCCAAAATCAAGCAGCCGCGCCATGCGTCATTGCCTGCGCGGTGACAAGGCGTCGCCCATATTTGTCATAATATGCTATGTCAACATGTTTTGAAGAAATTTAATTACAAGATCGACTTCATTCTCGTCATTTACTGGCGAAGGCCATCGGGGCCATTCCGCAGGAGGCTGGTTGTTGAACCAGGTATATTGCCGCTTGGCGTAGCGGCGGGTGGCGATTTGAGCGCGCTCGATCATGGTCGCCCGATCCGTCAGTCCGTCGAGCCAGTCGCAGATTTCCAGAACGCCGATGGCCCTCATGACGGGCAGTCCGGGGTCGACATTGCGGGAGCGCAGTCGTTGGACTTCTTCGACTGCGCCTTGGTCCAGCATGGAGCAGAACCGCGCATCGCATCGCGCGACAAGCCAGTCCCGTGGCGGAAGGAGGATCAGCGGATGAAGGCGGATTTCGTCGCCGATGCCTCCGGTCAGCTGCGACTGCCAGTCTGCCAGCGTCCTGCCCGTCGACCGGACAACTTCGAGAGCACGGGCGACCCGCGTGGTGTCGGCGGGGTTCAGCCGTGCCGCAGCCGCCGGATCTTCGCTTGTGAGCGCTGAATAGGCGGCGGAGACGGAGAGGGCGCGCACCCTCTCTCTTACATCAAGGTCAATATCCGGGACCGGTGCGATACCATCGATCAAGGTCCGCAGATACAGGCCGGTGCCGCCGACGAGAATGGGCAGACGGCCGCTCGTATGGGCCGCGCCTATCTCGCTGCGGGCATCAGCCGCCCAGGCCGCTGCCGAGCACGCTTGCGCGCCGTCGATATAGCCGAACAGCCGGTGCGGCGCCTGCGCCGCTTCTTCCGGGGAGGGGCGGGCGGAAAGCACAGTCAGATCGGCATAGACCTGGCTCGCGTCGGCATTGATGACCACACCATCCGCCGCTTTGGCCAGCGCGAGCGCCACTGCGCTCTTGCCGCTCGCGGTTGGCCCGGCAATAAGCGCGACCGGCGGCCGGGTCGGTCGGGGCATGGAGATAGTATCTGAAATGGCGATCGAACTTGGCATGGTGGCGACCTTAGTCGCCCATGACGGTCTAGGGCAGGGGGAAGTGAGTGCTGCGCGTGATGCGCTGGCAGATGCCGGGCTCGCGCCACTGTCTCCGGTCTGGATTGAAGCGGGCGAAGCCGTCGAGATCGGCTTTTCCGGTGATGGGACGAAGGCCCGCACTGCGCTCAATAATGCCGGCCTTGCGGCGGATCATCTGGTGGTTCCGCTGGAGGCGCGCTCCTGCGGGCTATTCGTGGCGGACATGGATTCGACGATGATCACGGTCGAGTGCATCGACGAACTGGCCGATTATGCGGGTCTCAAGGCCCAGATTGCCGATGTGACCGAACGGGCGATGCGCGGCGAACTGGACTTTGCCGAGGCGCTGCATGGCCGGGTCGCGCTGCTGAAGGGATTGGGCGAAGCAGTGATCGATCAGTGCCGCGCCGAGCGCGTGCGGCTGATGCCTGGCGCCAAGACGCTAGTGCGGACGCTGCGGAGCCGGGGCGCTTACACCTTGCTGGTTTCCGGCGGCTTCGTGCCCTTCGCTCAGCCAGTCGCCGAAGAAATCGGTTTCGATCGCGCCTTGGCGAACATCCTGCATGTCGAAAGCGGAGGGCTCACCGGGACAGTGGGAACGCCAATCGTCGATGCGCAGCGGAAAAAGTCGGAACTGCTTGCCGAGACAGACCGACTGGCGATTGCCTCCGGCCGGACGATTGCCATTGGAGACGGCGCCAACGACATCCCGATGATTGAGGCCGCCGGGTTTGGCATTGCCTATCACGCCAAGCCCAAGGCGCGCGCGGCCGCAGATGCGGCAATCGAGCGCGGCGACCTCTCAGTATTGCTCCATGCGCTCGGGATTCCTCGCGCTGACTGGGTCGTCGACTGAGGAGATCAGGGCATCCTGGCCATGCAATCACTGCCAGCGGCCTTGATATGCACGCAAAGGGCCGTGGCCTCTGATGAACTGGCGAGCGGCCCTGCCTGAAGTCGAGTCATGCCGCCGCTCTCGATCAGGAACGGCTGCAGGTTGGAGAGACCGGCAACGCGTGACGAAAGCGTTTTCCAGAGCGCTTCGGCCCGGCCCTGCTGCGCGAATGCGCCGAGTTGCACTCGCCAGCGTCCGCCGGGAGAAGCTTTGGTCTGCTGAACGGCGATGGCGGGAGATGGTGGCGGAGGCGAGGGTGCCGGTGTCGGAATTGGCGCTAGGGCGACAGGTCTGGGCGGGAGCGATCCAGCCGGGGGTGATGCAGTTGGAGCAAGATTAGGCGCCAAAGCACTGGCCATAGTCGTTGGTGTCGCTGACCCCCGCCCTGTTGAGGATGCTGCTGGCGGAGTAGGCGCAGCTGGGGTTGCCGGCGGTCCGTTCATCGTAGCTGCCAGTGAGAGGCCCCGCCGCCGCTGATCTTCCGGCACATAATCGTCCATCTGCTTGAGACTGTCTGTTGCTTGCGACAGGCGAGCCCGAGCCGCAGCCGTCATCATGGCATAGGCGCGCACCCAGTCCTGCGGCACGAGGTCGCCGTTAAAAAGGGCCGTCCCGTAGATATATTGCGCGCGCGGCTCTCCTCGCTCTGCCGACGCGCGGATAAGTAGTATGGCTTCGTCTCGGCGCCCTTGCTGGAAAAGAAGCAGGCCGTAATTGTCCGTCGCGCGGATATGGCCCTGATCATGCGCACGGCGATACCAGTCCAGCGCGGCGGGTAAATCCGTGGCGACGCCGCGCCCCAGCTTATAGGCTTGCCCCATGTTGAACTGCGCGTCCGCGTCTCCGGCAAGCGCAAGAGGTCGCCATTCGTTGACTGCCCGGTCGAAATCACCGTCAGCCCATGCGTCGACACCGGCTTTCACATCCGCGAGTGCAGCCTGCGGCGCCAGCAACACGCAGGCGAGGACTGCAAGAACGGTCGCGATCTTCATGCGTGTCAAAAGCTCCTATCGGCAAACTGAGGCGGCACCGGCTTAGGTCATCACACGGGCCTATGAGAATAAGGTTAATGTGATCTTAGCATCTCCTTCGGCCATCGCCTCAGGCCAGCCAATGGCCACTTAACCAATTTTTAGTCGCGTATGTGAGACTCTGCACGGAAGCGGAACGATTTTTCCCTGGGGGTTACAGCTTTGCGCATTCTCGCACTCGCCTCTCAGAAAGGCGGATCAGGCAAGACGACCTTGTCCGGCCACCTGGCGGTCCAGGCGCAACGCGCCGGTGCAGGGCCAGTGGTTCTGATCGACATCGACCCGCAGGGATCGCTCTCCGACTGGTGGAACGAGCGAACGGATGATTATCCCGCTTTTGCGCAGACGACCGTGGCGCGTCTCGCGACTGATCTTGAGGCGCTTCGGGAGCAGGGCTTCAAGCTCGCGGTCATCGACACACCGCCAGCAATCACAATGGCCATACAGAGCGTCATCGCTGTCGCTGAACTCATCGTGATCCCAACCCGACCGAGCCCGCACGACCTTCGTGCGGTCGGCGCGACCGTCGACTTGTGCGAACGGGCCGGCAAGCCACTGCTCTTTGTGGTGAATGCCGCCACGCCCAAGGCGCGCATCACTTTGGAAGCCTCGATCGCGCTTTCCCAGCATGGAACCGTTGCCCCGGTCACGGTGCATCACCGGACGGATTTTGCAGTGTCGATGATCGACGGCCGCACCGTCATGGATCTTACGCCAAACGGGCGCTCCGCTGCCGAAATCGAACAGCTGTGGACCTATGTGTCCGATCGGCTGGAGCGGAATTTTCGCCGGACGGTCTTTTCCGTGCCGACGGCGGGACAGCTTCCCCGGCAGACAGCGGGCTTTGGCCGCCGGGGCGTGATATAATGGCGCGCACGACGGAGCCGCGGCCGGCCGCATCTCTCAGCGCCGCTCTGCTCACGCGCCGCGACGGAACACAGCCCATAATGCGGCGGCAGGTTCTGGGCAGTTTTGTGAGCGTGAATCCCAGTCTGGATGATCCGGGTGCCAGCGATCCAGGTGAGGCCCGCGCGCTAACGGACCTAGCGCCTATAGCGCGGACGACCCTCATGTCAGGCGCGAGAGGCCCGTCGCCGGTAGCGCAGCAGATCGAGATGATTGCTCAGCGCATGAACGGTGAGGGCACATCCCAGCCTGAGCCCGCGACGGCTCCGATTGCGGAACAGCCCGAAGCCGCTACGCAGACTCGCAAGGTTGCGTTTACCCTACGCCTCGACACCGAACGTCACATCCAACTGCGACGCCTGAGCGCGCAGGGCCACATGTCCGCTCAGCAGTTTCTTGTAGGCGTGCTCGATCGGCTCATTGCCGAGCAAGAGCAGACCGATCCGAATGCTGCAGAGCCGGCGAGGCGAGATAAATGAGCGGAACCTTGTCCATGAAGGGCCGCGCCCGGAGCACCTTGCTGGTATCAGCGCTGCTTGCCGCTTTCTCCACGGCGGGATGTTCCGGAGCAAGTCTTGATCGGCGGCCGGGAGTTGCCGGCTTGCAGGCGCGCGTAACCGTCGCACACGTCGAGAAAGCTCTGGCCTCGAAGGATTTTCCGCGCGCGTTGCAGGCAGCCGAGCGGCTTGTCGCCGCCGCGCCGCGAGACGCCGGCTATCGTGCGTTGCTTGGCCGGGCCTATCTTGCCAACGGGCGTTATCTGGCCGCGCGTACAGCCTTCTCCGATGCGATGACGCTCGGCAATCGCGACGTCCGAACGATCATCAGTCTTGCACTGGTCAAGGCGGGTGTCGGCGACGATGCAGGCGCCCGCGCATTGCTTTCCGAAAATATCGAGAACTTGCCTGCTGGTGACTATGGGCTCGCCATGGCCATCGCCGGAGATCCGCGAGAGGGCGTGCGCGCCCTTCTCGAAGCTGTGAAAATGGATGATGCCACGGCGCGGACCCGGCAGAACCTCGCTTATGCCTTCGCGCTTTCCGGTGACTGGACGCAGGCCCAACTCGTGGGCGCGCAGGATATGGATCGAGCTGCTCTCCAGCAGCGCCTCCTCCAATGGTCGCAGGTGGCGCGCGAAGGCGCGGAGCCGCTGCGTGTCGCCGCGTTGATCGGCGTGCCGCCGCGATTTGACGATGCTGGCCTCCCCGAACGTCTGGCGTTGCGGGCCGAGCCTTTGGCTCCGCTATATCAGGCGCCTGCTGGCGATATCGTTCAGGAGGCGAGAGCGCATGTCGAAGCAAAGACCACTCCTCCGGTACCGGTGGTTCAGCTGGCAGCAGTTGTTGAGCATCCACGCGTCACGCTCGCCCCGCCTGTTCCGCCCGTAGCCCTTCCTGAGGCTAAGGCAACTGAACCAACCCAGGCGCCAAAGGGTGTCGCACCCCCGACACTTGCTGCCGCCTTCGCGCCGCTTTCTTCCGCCGTGCCATTGGTTCGCGCGCAAAGCGAACCGATGCGTGAGGCCCTGAAAGTGGCGTTTGCGCGCAAGGTTGCGGGAAGCGTGGTAGGCAAACTTCCGAAACCGGCCTCCGCGCTGCGCGCGAGCGACTGGGTCGTGCAGCTGGGCGCCTACAACAGCAGCGAGGTCGCTGCGGAGAAATGGCAGCGCCTTCGTGAAGCCCATAAGAGCCTTGCGGGATATAGCGTCGTGAACAGCAGGGTCTGGCTACAGGGGCGGACATTCTATCGCGTCGCCTTGGGAGGCTTTGAGGCGCGTGCCGATGCGGTATCGCTCTGCACGGCGATGCAGGCGCGAGGACAAAGCTGCTTTGTCCGTACCGATCGACGCGCGGGCGCTGGAGCAATGGCTCGGGCCTCGACCGCCCCGAGATCCGCTTCGCGCGCCGCCCGCAGGCAGGTTGCCTCGCGTTAGCGGAAGACTCCGCCCTTCATCATCCGGCGCGCTCGGCCCTGCACCGGCAGCCGGTCAAATGGGGTGTTGCCCGCCGCTGCGGCCATTTTGCGCGAATCCACCACCCAGGGCGTATCGGGATCGATAAAGATCAGATCGGCCGGGGCGCCCTTTTCGACGGTGCCTGCATTCAGGCCAAGGATTTTCGCTGGATTTGCCGCGAGTAGCGCCATCATGCGTGTTTCGTTGATAAGGCCGTCACGCACCAGATTGAGGGCGAGGGGCAGCAGTGTCTCGGCTCCGGCCATGCCGGGTGCGGCATCGACGAAAGGCAGGCGCTTGTCTTCCGGTCCGCGCGGGTCGTGGCTGGAGCAAAGCACATCCACTGTGCCATCCGACACCGCGTCGAGCGCCGCGCGCCGATCCGTATCGCCCCGGAGCGGAGGGGAAAGGCGCGCGAAAGTTCGGAAGTCGCTGACTGCATTATCCGCGAGGAAGAGATAGGCGGGACTGACTCCGCACGTGACTGATAAGCCTTCGGCCTTGGCGGCGCGGATGAGGTCGAAGCCTGCTCTGGTCGTGACCAGCCGGAAATGCAGGCGACCGCCCGAGACCCGCAACAGCGCGATGTCCCGCGCGATGGCGATTGCTTCCGCACAGGCCGGAGCAGCTGGGAGGCCAAGGCGTGAGGATGTTTCCCCTTCGGTCGCCACAGCCTGCGCAACCAGTCCACCGTCCTCGGCGTGGGAAATGACCGTTAGGTTGAGCGCTGCGGCATATTGGAGAACACGCAGCATGACCGCCGAGTCCGCAATCCAGTGTCGCCCGGTCGCGATTGCGCGCGCGCCTGCGGCGCGCATCATTGCCATTTCGCCGAGTTCGATGCCGGCCAGCGCCTTTGTCGCGGCGCCAAGAGGGTGGACCCAGAAATCCGGCTTCCCCGCGCGTGCGGCATGCTGGACGAGCCCCGGATCGTCCAAAACGGGCGACTGATCGGGCATAAGGCCGACGCGCGTGATGCCGCCAAAATGGAAGGCGGGCTTGTCCGTCCGGAACACGCCCAGGTCGACGATGCCGGGCGCGACAATCAAGCCCGCCGCGTCGATCCGCTCCGCAGTCTCGGGAAGAGTGAGGTCAGCCCCGGCGGCGAGGATGCGATCATTCTCGATGAGCACAGCGCCGTCGGCAAGCGCGTCAGTCGACGGATCGCAGATGCGACCAGTGATGGCGATCAGGCCCATCCCGCAACTCCTCTGCGCTCACGGGTGAGCACATCCAGGCAGGCCATGCGCACCGCCACGCCCATCTCCACTTGTTCGGTGATCGTCGAGCGGTCAGGCATATCCGCCACAGTGCTGGTGATCTCCACGCCCCGGTTCATCGGGCCGGGATGCATCACGATTGCGTCCGGCTTCGCGCGTTTCAGCCGTTCCGGAGTGAGGCCGTAAAGCAAGTGGAACTCGCGCGCCGAAGGAATGAAGGCGCCGTCCATGCGCTCATTCTGCACGCGCAGCATCATGACCACGTCCGCGCCTTCGAGCGCTGCATCGAAATCATGGAACGGGGTCACTCTGTATCGCTCCGCTTCTGCGGGCATCAGCGTGGGTGGTGCGCAGACGCGGACATTGGCGCCCAGCGCGGTGAGGCAAAGCATGTTCGATCGGGCGACGCGGCTGTGCAGCACGTCGCCGCAGATCGTGACGATCACGCCCTCCAGTCCGCCCAGACGACGACGAATAGTCAGCGCGTCGAGCAGCGCCTGTGTGGGATGTTCGTGGCGACCGTCCCCGGCATTGAGGACCGGGCAGTCCACCTTGTCCGCAATGAGCTGCACCGCGCCCGAACTCATATGTCGGATGACTATCACGTCGGCGCGCATGGCATTGAGCGTCATCGCCGTGTCGATCAGCGTCTCGCCCTTTTTCACGCTGGACTGTGCGGCATGCATGTTGACCACGTCTGCGCCCAGTCGCTTGCCCGCCACCTCGAAAGAGAGGAGCGTTCGGGTGGAGTTCTCGAAAAAGGCGTTCATCTGCGTCAGACCGGCAAGCCTGTCGTCATGCTTGCGGCTGTCGGCGCGGTTGAGCGTCACCCATTGCTCTGCTTCGTCGAGCAGGAAGCGGATCTCATGCGGAGCGAGATTGGCGATTCCAAGAAGGTGACGGTGCGGGAAATTGTCCCGGCCGACGAGACCGGTGGACGAAGGGCTAGGTGATGGCGCCATGAAAACCGGCATTAAGGGAGGCAGGAGGGAAGCTCAAGGGAGGATGTTCAGAAGGCGAATGACCCGCCCGTCAGCCCGTCGATGGCACCTTGCAGTATGAGGGCGGCGGCATGCGCGTCGATCCGCTCGGCGCGCTTTGCCCGGCTCATGTCCTGCGCGATCATCGCCCGCTCCGCTGCGGCGGTGGACCAGCGCTCGTCCCACAGCAAAATCGGGAGGCCGAGCACCGCGATGTTGCGCGCGAAGGCGCGACTGGCCTGGCTGCGTGGGCTCTCGCTGCCGTCCATGTTGAGCGGAAGCCCGACAACGAGCCCGCGAACGGACTGCTTCGCCACGAAATCAGCGAGCACGCTCTTGTCCGCGGCAAACTTGCCCCGCTTGTGTGTGTGGGCAGGGCTGGCAATGCTCCAGCCGGCATCGCACAGCGCGAGGCCGATTGTGACGCTACCCACGTCCAGCCCCATTAGCCGGCCGCCATCCGGCAAAGCGTCACGAAACGCCGCTCGATCGAGGGTGATCAGCGTTTCGCTGCCCATGCATCCACTCTCCGCCTGACGTCTGCCCGCACCTGCGGCCAAAACAGGGCATAGTCATAAACATGATAGTTGTTGCCGGGCAGGACGGCCGAGCCAATCTCCGGCGCTGAGTCCATCATGAGGAAACCCTTTGCATCGCAGGTCGCGTTGGGGCGTATGGTCGCGTCCAGCTCGGTTTTGCCCTCGATGCCATCGCCGACCAACGCACCGCCGCGCGCGGAAGCGCCTGTAAGCGGGTTTGTGCAAAGCATGTGCGTGCCTTTGCGGGGCTTGCCGGTAAGGCCCGGATCGCGATCGAACAATTTGATAACCGAGGCGGTATCCGCCGGTGATGCGAAGCTCTGCCACGAGAGGATGCAACCGGCCTGATCCGGGGCGGTGCAGCCAAGCAGTGCGAGGGCAGGGAGATCCGCTTCGATCGAAACAGGCCATCCCACCAGATAGGCAGCCGCCAAACGGGTCGCGACCGGGCGACCTGTGACCTCTTCCGCGATCAGGCGCATGAGGTGAAGCGAGCCCTGACTATGCCCGGCAAGGACGATGGGGCCGGAGGGGTTGGCGCGTAAAAACGCACCAAAGGCCGCTTTCACATCGCCATAAGCGACATCGAGCGCCTTCTTCGCCTCCGGTTGATTGGTCAGGAACGCGCCGAACACGGCCTGTCGGTAGCGCGGCGCCCAGACCGGGCCGGCGCTGGCGAGCGCGCTTGCCTGAATGCGCAGCAGTCGTTCGCCATAGATGCGCGCATTGGCGTCGTCGATCGGCGCGTTCCACCGCGTCGTGTCGAAAGCGCTGGTGGAGGGCACGAAGAAGACGGGAGCGGTGACAGCTGGCTTGGCTGCACTATCCGGCTGCGGTGACCAGAGCGACGGGTCGCCCTTGCGTCCGTCCGGACGTGAGAACCACGCGTCCGCCTTGTCATAGGCGCTTGGCGGCAGTGGCGTCGGCGCGCTGAACGCGGCTCGCGGGATCATGGCGCTCTCGATCAGCCGTTGGCCGAAAAAGGAGAAAGCGATCATGCCAATCACGGCGATCACTATGCACGTGGCAATGATGTAAAGAAACTTGCGTGCCACGCCCTGTCGCTTTTCGGTGGAAGGTTGGTCTGTGGCCTCGCCATATGCCGGACGGGCGGATTTGCCAAATCATGTGGTCATCCACGCCTTGCCTGCTTGAAGCGCGCCGGTGCGGGTGCTAGCGCCCCGCGCATGAGCGTGGACCTGAACACTGTCAAAAAGATCGCCAGTCTCGCCCGCATCGCCGTCACCGACGATGAGGCGGAAGCGCTGGTGCCTGAACTCAATAATATTCTTGGCTGGGTGGAACAGCTTGGCGAGGTGGACGTAACCGGCGTCGAGCCGATGACGGCCGTCATCCCCAATCATCTGCGCCTGCGCGACGACGCGGTGACGGACGGGAATGTCCGCGAGAAGGTTTTGGCCAATGCGCCGCAGGCCGAGCACGGCTTCTTCACCGTGCCGAAGGTGATCGAATAATGACCGAACTCACTAATCTCACGGTCGCGGAAATTCGCGACGGCTTCCGTGCGGGAGACTTTTCCGCGCGCGAAGTGGCCGAGGGCTTCAACGCGAATGTCGCCGCTGCCAAGGCGCTCAATGCCTTCATCGTCGAGACGCCGGAAAAGGCGCTGCAAGCGGCCGACGCTGCCGACAAGGCCCGCGCCTCAGGCGATCTCAAGCCGCTTTCGGGCGTGCCAATCGGCATGAAGGATCTGTTCTGCACGGCAGGCGTCCAGTCCACCGCCGCGAGCCATATGCTGGAAGGCTTCGTGCCGACATACGAGTCCACCGTTTCGCAGAAGCTGTGGGACGCGGGCGCAGGCATGCTCGGCAAGCTCAATCTCGATCAGTTCGCAATGGGCTCGTCCAACGAGACAAGCTATTTCGGCAACGTCATCAGTCCATGGAAGCGGGGCGGCGGTGACAATGCGGCGCTGGCACCGGGCGGCTCCTCGGGTGGTTCCTCCGCTGCGATCAGCGCGCGCCTCTGCCCTGCGGCGACCGGCACGGACACAGGCGGATCGATCCGCCAGCCTGCGGCCTTCACGGGCATTTCCGGCATCAAGCCCACTTACGGCCGGTGCTCGCGCTGGGGCATCGTGGCGTTCGCTTCCTCGCTCGATCAGGCGGGGCCAATGGCGCGGACAGTGCGCGACAACGCCATCCTGCTCGAAGCGATGAGCGGGTTCGACCCCAAGGATGCGACGTCGCTCGATCTGCCGGTTCCGAACTGGGAGGCGGGTCTTTCCAGCGATCTCAGGGGCAAGAAGGTCGGTATTCCGAAGGAGTATCGCCCGGATGGTCTCAATGCCGAGATCGCCGCGCTTTGGGACAAGGGCATAGACTGGCTGAAGGATGCGGGTGCGGAGATGGTCGAGGTCTCTCTGCCGCACACTCAGTATGCGCTGCCGACCTATTATATCATTGCGCCTGCCGAGGCTTCGTCCAACCTCGCTCGCTATGACGGCGTGCGCTATGGCCTGCGCGATCTGCCCGATGGCGCGAACCTGCAGGACATGTATGCAGCGACACGCGCTGCCGGCTTCGGCCCGGAGGTCAAGCGCCGCATCATGATCGGCACCTATGTGCTCTCGGCAGGCTTCTACGACGCTTATTACACGCAGGCGCAGAAGGTGCGGGCACTCATCGCGCGCGATTTCGCGCAGGCGTTCGAGACATGCGATCTGCTGCTGACGCCGACCGCGCCGAGCGCGGCCTTTGCGCTGGGCGAGAAGCAGGCCGATCCGCTGGCAATGTATTTGAATGATGTGTTCACCGTGCCGGCCTCGCTCGCTGGTCTGCCGGCCATGTCGGTTCCGGGCGGGCTGGATGCGGCGGGCCTTCCGCTGGGTCTCCAACTGATCGGCAGGGCGCTGGATGAGCAGAGCGTGCTCAACGCCGGCCTCGCCATTGAGGAGCGCGCGGGCTTCACAGCGCGGCCGGAGCAATGGTGGTAATTTGAAGTCCGTTCGCCCTGAGCATCGTCGAAGGGCCGTACTTTTCTCAAGAAGGGCAGGGCTTCGACAGGCTCAGCCCGAACGGAAATGAAATAATGAGCGAAACCGCATATCGCATTCAGGGTGCAACGGGTGAGTGGGAGGTCGTGATCGGCCTGGAGGTCCACGCGCAGGTGACCAGCGAAGCCAAGCTCTTCTCCGGCGCGGCGACGGCCTTCGGTGCAGAGCCCAACACACAGGTGAGCCTGGTGGACGCCGCCATGCCCGGTATGCTCCCTGTGCCGAACCGCGAATGCATCCGTCAGGCTGTGCGCACCGGCATGGCGATCGACGCGAAGAT
The DNA here is from genome assembly GCF_052327305.1 of Sphingobium sp. CR28. GTDB lineage: Bacteria > Pseudomonadota > Alphaproteobacteria > Sphingomonadales > Sphingomonadaceae > Sphingobium. Next base: position 2,824,729 of record NZ_CP182486.1, read on the forward strand.
CAACAAATGGTCGCGCTTCGACCGCAAGAATTACTTCTACGCCGACCTCCCGCAGGGTTATCAGATTTCTCAGCTTTATCATCCCCTTGTGGGTGAAGGTTCGCTTGAAATCGAAGCGGACGAAAAGGCAGGCATCCCCGAGGCCAAGACCATCGGCATCGAGCGTATCCATGTCGAGCAGGATGCCGGCAAGCTCATGCACGACCAGCATCCGACCCGTTCCTATGTCGATCTCAACCGGTCGGGCGTCGCACTGATGGAGATTGTCTCCAAGCCCGATATGCGCTCTCCTGCGGAAGCGGGCGCATATCTCAGCAAGCTGCGCTCGATCCTGCGCTATGTTGGCTCGTGCGACGGCAATATGGATCAGGGCTCGATGCGCGCCGACGTGAACGTCTCGGTGCGCAAGCCCGGTGAGCCCTTTGGCACCAGAACCGAAACCAAGAACGTGAACTCGGTTCGCTTCGTCATGGGGGTCGTGGAGCAGGAGGCGAAGCGTCAGGTCGCACTGGTCGAAAGTGGCGGCTCGGTCGTGCAGGAAACCCGTCTCTATGATCCCGACAAGAACACGACTCGTTCGATGCGCTCGAAAGAGGACGCGCATGACTATCGCTACTTCCCCGATCCGGACCTCCTTCCGCTCGAACTGGACGACGCGTTTCTGGAGGCGTGCCGCGCCTCTTTGCCCGAACTGCCGGGCGCCAAGCGCGCGCGCTATGAGGCTGCGGGTATCACCCCCTACAACGCAGCAGTGCTGACTGCCGATGTGGACACCGCGCGCTGGTTCGACGCCCTGCTCGAGGCGGGCGTCAAGCCGGTTCAGGCGTCCAACTGGGTGTCGTCGGAGCTGTTCGGCGCGCTCAACCGCCTCGGTCGGGATGTCACGGACAGTCCTGTGTCACCTGCGCAGGCTGCCGAGCTGCTTGCCCTTGTGGCGGACGGCACCATTTCGGGCAGCATTGCCAAGCAGGTCTTCGAGATCATGTTGGAGACCGGCCAGGGCGCGGCGGCGATCGTCGAGGAGAAGGGCCTCAAGCAGACCTCCGACACGGGTGCCATCGACACCGCGATCGCGAAAATTCTAGCCGACAATGCTGACAAGGTCGCTCAGTATAAAAGCGGCAAGGAAGCACTGTTTGGCTTCTTCGTCGGTCAAACGATGAAAGCGATGCAGGGCAAGGCCAATCCGCAGGTCGTTAACGAGCTGCTGAAGAAGGCGCTGGCCTGAGGGCGTGCGCTCGGTGCTCAAAAGCGCCGGGCGATCCCCACGTAAAGCTGGCAATCGGGGCTGGCATGGTTGAGGCCGATATTGACCCCGGCATCGAACTGGAGAGCGTCATCAGGCTGCCAAAGGGCTGAGAGACCAGTGATGGTCTTAGTGGTGGTGCCTGTCGGATCGCGATCGTTGTAGACGAAAAGCTCGGTGTTGACCGAGACTGCATCGCTCACGTCGAAAGCAAGGCCGGCCACGCTGCCGAAGCCCAGGTGCCGCCCGACGCCATCTTCATCGACAGCAGCGTCGATCTCGGGCGTCAACTCCAGCGTGACGCCGCCAAGATCGTAGGTGACTGGCACGATAAGGCCCGCGCCCCAGTCGCCTGCGCCGATCGCGTGGCTACCGGTCGGCAGCGTGGCGACAGGCATCAACGCAATGGCGAGACCCAATCCATCTGGATTGCGTAGATTATGCCGCAGGGCGAGGGTCACATCGCCCGTGCCCGTAGACCGCTCATGCTGCCCGTTCAGTCGGTCCGTTTCGCGTACATAACCTAAGGGCGACCAACCGATCTGCGCTTCCGTCCGCGCATCCAGCCCGATGCGAACGAGGGTGGCCCCTGCCAGCAGCGTGTCTGTCCGCATTGCTCGATCGCTCTCGCGGGTCCAATCGACTGCCTCAACCTCGACCGCGACATGACCGGGGTCCAGGGTGCAGGCCGGAATACCGAGGCCGGGGCTATCAAAGCATGGCTCTCTAAGTTTTTGCCCCGCTGAATCCTGCGCCCATGCCTGCGCCGGCATGACGAGCGCAAACATGACCGCGAGATGAAAGCGACGCATGCCACGTCCTCAAATCAATCTGGATTGCCGTCAATCGATAAGGCGGCGGCTTTAGTCCGGAGGAGGGGGTAGTTCGGGCACACCCCTGTCCGGATCGTCATACCCGGGCTCGGGAGGCATGAAGCCTGGTGGGGTCTCGCCGGGTTCTTCAAGCGGTGTCTCTACGGGGGGCAACTCCGGCGGTGACTGGGGCTCGATGGTATCGGGCGGCGGAATCTCGGGATTACTGGCCATGTGATTGTCCTCTCGCTGAACTAACCCGCCCCTCACTTGAATGGTTCCTTCGCCATCTCGCGGCGGGGCTTGCGAAAGATCGAGGAAGAGCGGATGACTCCGTCCATGTCATTTGAGTGGGCTGATCCCTTCCTCCTCGACGCGCAACTCTCTGACGATGAGCGCATGATCCGCGATACGGCTGCGAGCTACGCTGCGGACAAGCTGGCGCCGCGCATTGTGGCTGCTTATCGGGACGAAGCGACTGACCCGGAGATCTTTCGGGAGATGGGCGCGCTCGGCCTGCTGGGGCCGACCATTCCCGCCGAATATGGTGGCGCGGAAGCGTCCTATGTCGCCTATGGGCTGATTGCGCGCGAGGTGGAGCGCATCGACTCAGGCTACCGCTCGATGATGAGCGTTCAGTCGAGCCTCGTCATGTACCCCATCCACGCATATGGCTCGGAATCCCAAAAGCGGCGCTATCTGCCGAAGCTGGCCACCGGCGAGTGGATCGGGTGCTTCGGACTCACCGAGCCGGATGCCGGGTCCGATCCGGGAGGGATGCGGACGAGGGCACAGAAGATTGACGGCGGCTATCGGATTTCGGGCTCGAAAACCTGGATCAGCAATGCGCCGATCGCGGACGTTTTCGTGATCTGGGCAAAGTCGGACGCGCATGAAGGGCGCATTCGCGGCTTTGTGATCGAGAAAGGCACCGCCGGGCTTAGTGCTCCGAAGATCGAGGACAAGCTTAGTTTGCGCGCATCCATCACTGGTATGGTGATGATGGACGGCGTCGAGGTGTCCGAGGATGCGTTGCTTCCGGAAGTGGAGGGGCTCAAGGGCCCGTTTGGATGCCTCAACCGCGCCCGCTATGGTATCAGCTGGGGCGCTCTGGGCGCTGCGGAATTCTGCATGCACGCCGCCCGGCAATATGGGCTCGATCGCGCGCAGTTCGGCCGGCCGCTTGCCGCTACTCAGCTTTTCCAGAAGAAGCTGGCGGACATGCAGACCGAGATCGCGCTGGGCCTGCAGGCGAGCCTGCGGGTCGGCCGCCTGATGGACGAGGGCCGCTTTGCGCCCGAGATGGTGTCGATCGTCAAACGCAATAATGTCGGCAAGGCGCTGGATATTGCGCGGATGAGCCGGGACATGCACGGCGGAAACGGGATTTCAGGCGAGTATCAAGTGATGCGCCATCTCGTGAACCTTGAGACTGTGAACACCTATGAAGGCACGCATGATATCCACGCCCTGATCCTCGGGCGTGCGATCACCGGGATCGCTTCCTTCTGATCAGGTCATGCTCGCAAAGAGAATGGTGCGGCTAGAGGGACTCGAACCCCCACGGTTGCCCAACGGTACCTAAAACCGTCGCGTCTACCAATTTCGCCATAGCCGCGTGTGAGGGGCCTATAGGAGGCCGGTGTCGGGATGCCAAGCAATTCGTCCCCCGGTGGGAGTGGCCCGGCCATCGGTCGCAATTCAAGGCTGGTCATTCGCGGCCTCCTGCACTATGTGCCCTCGACTTGAGATTGGGTGACCGGGATGCGGCCTAGCCATCTCCGGGGGCTTGGGATCGAGGATTTGCGCGAAGTTTCTGATAACATGGCGCAAAATCTCGTTCACCGCTCCGGGTTGCGGGCCGGAATTTCGGTAACGCGAGATGCGGGATTCGGGGTTTCTCGTTCGCATCTGCCGCGCGCCTGACCGTTCGGTCCGCCCACGGTATTTCACAGCTTTTTGGAAAGCGTTGAGTAGAACCATGCAGATTGTCGAGACGTTGAACGAGGGCCTCAAGCGCGCCTACACCCTGACTGTCACTGCCAAGGACATCCACGCCCGCGTCGACGAGGAAGTGAAAACCATCGCGCCGCAGATTCGTATGCCCGGCTTCCGCCCCGGCAAAGTGCCCTCGAACCTCGTTCGCAAGATGCACGGTCCCGCGCTCGCTCGCGAGGCGCTCGACAAGTCAATCCGCGCCGGCATCGACAAGATCGTGGCCGACAACGCGCTGCGCCCCGCCATGCAGCCGTCGGTCGAGCTGACCGAGGATTATGAGGAAGGCAAGGACGCCGAGATCAAGGTGGCGATGGAAGTGCTGCCACAGATCACGGCACCGTCAATCGAAGGTCTGAAGCTTGAGCGTCTGACCGTTGAAGTGACCGACGAGGCCGTGGACGAGGGCGTCAATCGCATCGCCAGCCAGAATCAGCGCTTCAGCGAAGCAAAGGCAGGCCACAAAGCGAAGGAAGGCGACCAGGTCGTCATGGACTTCGTGGGCAAGGTGGATGGCGTGGCTTTCGAGGGCGGCACCGGCACGGATATGGCCGTGGTGATCGGCTCGGGCAATCTCATCCCCGGTTTCGAGGACCAGCTTGTTGGCGTGAAGGTGGGCGAAGAGAAGACGATCAACGTCACCTTCCCTGAAGAATATCAGGCGACCAATCTCGCCGGCAAGGCCGCGACCTTCGATCTGTCCATTACGGCGGTCAAGGTGCCCAGCGAGGGCGGGCCGGACGATGAGTTCGCCAAGTCGCTGGGCCTGGAGAGCCTCCAGCAGCTGCGCGATCTGGTGAAGGGCCAGGTGGAGCAGGAGCATAATGGCCTCACCCGCACCTATATGAAGCGCAAGCTGCTCGATCAGCTCGCGGCCTCTCATGACTTCGACGTGCCGCCGAGCATGGTCGATGCCGAGTTCCAGCAGATCTGGGCTCAGCTGGAGCATGAGGCGAGCCATGAGGAAGATGCCGAGGCTGCCCGCGCCGAGATCGAGAAGGATCGGGACGATTATCGCAAGATCGCGGAGCGCCGCGTTCGCCTTGGCCTCCTGCTCTCGGAAATCGGTCAGGCAAATGGCGTCGAGGTGACGCAGCAGGAGATGAACCGCCTCGTCACACAGGCCGCGATGCAATATTCGCCGCAGGATCGCGAGCGTTTCGTGGAGTATATCCGCAACGAGCCGATGGCTGCCGCTCAGCTTCGCGCACCGCTCTATGAGGACAAGGTTGTCGACTTCCTCTTCGAGAAGGCGGAGATCACTGATCGCGTCGTCGCTCGCGCCGATCTGGAAGCGGCGATCGAGAGCGAGGACACGGATGTTCACGTCCACGGTCCCGACTGCGGCCATGACCATGGTCACGATCACAGCGCCAAGGCGAAGAAGCCGGCCGCCAAGAAGGTGAAGGCAGAAGAGCCTGCCGCAGAAGCAGAGGCACTCGCTGAGGACGCCAAGTCCAAGAAGGCTGCACCGAAGAAGGCCAAGGCCGACGCGGACGCACCGGTAGCCGAAGGCGACGCCAAGCCGAAGAAAGCTCCGGCTAAGAAGAAGGCCGAGGCCTGATCCTCGCCGACTGACGCAGAACGATGACGCAGGCGCGCAGACCCGACCAGCCGGACTGGCCGGTTGGTCTGCGCGTCGCTGTCATTCTGCCCTGCTATAATGAATCGGTCGCGATCGGTCAGACCGTTGCGGATTTTCGCGCCGCGCTGCCCAGCGCCAGCGTTCATGTCTTCGATAACAACTCTTCGGATGACAGCGTCGCGGTCGCGACGTCTGCCGGGGCCAGCGTCTGGCCCGTGCGTCAGCAGGGCAAGGGACATGTGGTTCGCCGCATGTTCGCGGACATAGATGCTGACATCTACGTGATGGCCGATGGCGACGCGACCTATGAGGCAGCGGCGGCGCCTGCGATGATCGGCATGATGATCGCCGACAATCTAGACATGGTCGTGGGCGCGCGCCGGTCCGAGATGGAAGCAGCATATCGTCGCGGGCACCGCTTGGGCAACCAAATGCTGACGGGCCTTTTACGACAGCTCTTCGGCCGTAGTTTTACCGATATTCTGTCCGGCTATCGGGTGTTCTCGCGGCGTTTCGTGAAAAGCTTCCCCGTGCTGTCCGCCGGTTTCGAGATCGAGACAGAGATTTCGGTCCATGCGCTGGAATTGCGCATGCCAGTGGGAGAGGTCGTTACGGCCTATGCGGCACGTCCCGAAGGTTCTCAATCCAAGTTGTCTACCTATCGTGACGGCTGGCGCATCCTCAACATGATGCTCAAGCTTTACCGGCTGGAGCGCCCTCTCTGGTTCTTTGGTGCGATCGGGGCGGTCTGTGTACTTCTGGGCCTGATCCTCGGGATTCCCGTGGTGGAGACTTATCTTCGCACGGGCCTCGTGCCGCGCTTCCCTACCTTCATCGCGACGGTTGGCCTCGGAATATTGGGCGCGCTCAATGTCATGTGCGGGCTCATCCTCGATACCGTCACGCGTGGCCGCCAGGAAATGAAGCGGCTCGCGTATCTCGCCCATCCGGCGCCCCGGCGGGGTTAATCCCCTTGCGCGGGGCGAACCGAATGCCGATGTAGGGTGCCGGGCAAGACACTCCTACGAAAGATCTCCATGACCGACATTCTCAGCGATCCCCTCGGCGCTCTCGTTCCCATCGTTATCGAGCAGTCGAACCGCGGCGAGCGGAGCTTCGACATTTTCTCGCGGCTGCTGCGCGAGCGGATCATCTTCGTCACCGGGCAGGTCGAGGATCACATGGCCTCCCTCATCGTCGCCCAGTTGCTCTTCCTCGAGTCGGAGAACCCGAAGAAGGACATCTACATGTATATCAATTCGCCCGGCGGCGTGGTGACGGCCGGCATGGCGATTCACGACACTATGCAATATATCCGTCCCAAGGTCGGAACCGTGTGTATCGGTCAGGCAGCGTCGATGGGCAGCTTCCTGCTGGCGGCGGGTGAGCCGGGTATGCGAGTCGCGCTCTCGAATGCGCGCATCATGGTGCACCAGCCTTCGGGCGGCGCGCAGGGCATGGCGTCCGATATCGAGATTCAGGCCAAGGAAATCCTGCGGATTCGCCGGCGTCTGAACGACTTGTATGTGAAATATACGGGCCAGACGCTGGAGGCAGTAGAGCGGGCAATGGACCGCGACACCTTCCTGGAAGCGGACGAGGCCAAGGCGTTTGGCCTGGTCGACGCGGTGTTCGAGCGGCGCCCCGTGCCGGCAGAAGGGTCTGGCGAGGCCTGATTTAAGACCTGTCTCACTTTTACTCATTCTGAAATGACGCGCGGCTCATCGTTCATTGCGGTGGGCCGCGCTTCTGTTATTCGTTGAGTTTTGGTTGGCCCCTGGAGTTTGTCAGTGCGTCATCAACCAGTGCTGGATCTCTTCCGCGCGGCCGCCATTCTCATTGTGATGGTATCGCACTTAGGGTTAGAGAAGCTCGTTCCCGGCGGTTTCGGCGTAACGATTTTCTTTTTCCTCAGCGGCTTCCTGATTATTTCATTAATGCGCGTAGAACATGCGACTACGGGCCGCGTTTCATTGCGGGATTTTTATATAAAGCGCACGATCCGCATCATTCCCCCAATGTTTTTGACAATGGGATTTGCGATTGTCTTGCTCCAAGCCGGGTTAATTGGCGGGGGATGGAGCTTCTGGGGCGCTACGAGGGACGCTCTGTTTCTGACCAACTATCACTGGCCCTGGCCTCAGGAGTCAGGCCTTCCTATGCCGTTATGGTCATTAGATGTGGAAGAGCATTTCTACATTCTCTTTTCGGCAGTGTACGTGGTTTTGCTGGCACGCCTGCTGCCAAGGCAGGCGGCATTGCTCTGCTTTGTGGCATGTGGGTTGATACTTGGCGCGCGTATGTTCGAAGTCTTTGTGAATGGTGAAATCGTAAACACCTACTATTGGTCGCATACGCGTATGGACTCGATCCTTTTCGGTGGCTGTCTGGCGTTCTGGAACAATCCGCTTCTGGACGATAAGGCATGGCGTCCGCGCCTCATTCATGTTGCTGCAGCGCTGGGTATATTGGTCGTCTGTCTGCTTATTCGGAATAACCTGTTTCGTGAGACCATTCGCTATTCTCTGCAGGGCGCGGCTTTGTTCGTCCTGTTTTCCTACGCGCTGAATTCACAAGGCGCTTTGGTTCGTCTGGCATCGAACCGGGGAATTCAGACTACAGCGCTGCTATCTTACACGCTCTATCTGGTTCATGTCCCAATCCTCAAGATGATACAGAATCTTGCGCCCGCTATATCACCGGTAATTGTGGGATTGTTGTGCTTTGCGCTGTCTTATCTGTATGCTTGGGCAATGCGCGCGCTCGTTGAAAAGCCACTGGCGAACTGGCGTCGCAGCCTTGTTGCAGCACCCCACCCAATGGCCTCCACGACGGGTCATTTGGCGTTTCCTCCGCTAGGTGTGGGCCGCAGGGTCGGCTAGGCTTTGTTCAACATATCTGAGCACGCTTTCACTACTTGTGGTCTGGTAATACCCCAAGTTAGAACTACATGTTGGGCGTTATGACGGATTCGTCGAACGGATGCGTCCAAGGAAGGCATTGAATGACCAAGCTCACTGGATCGGACTCGAAAAGCACCCTCTACTGCTCGTTCTGCGGCAAGTCGCAGCACGAAGTGAGGAAGCTGATTGCGGGGCCTACCGTTTTCATCTGTGACGAATGTGTCGAACTGTGCAACGACATCATCCGCGAAGAGACGAAGGGTGGCCTTGGCGCGCGCCGGGACGGTGGCGTGCCGACGCCGCAAGCCATTTGCGATGTGCTCAGTGATTATGTGATCGGACAGGAGCGCGCCAAGCGCGTGCTTTCGGTCGCGGTTCACAACCACTACAAGCGGCTTGATCATGGTGCCCGGACAGGCGAGGTCGAACTTGCCAAGTCGAACATTCTGCTGATCGGCCCCACGGGTTGCGGCAAGACCTTGCTTGCCCAGACGCTCGCCAAGACGTTCGACGTGCCGTTCACCATGGCGGATGCGACGACGCTGACCGAGGCTGGTTATGTCGGTGAGGATGTGGAGAACATCATCCTCAAGCTGCTCCAGGCGTCCGACTATAATGTGGAAAAGGCGCAGCGCGGCATCGTCTATATCGACGAGATCGACAAGATCAGCCGCAAGGCCGAGAATCCCTCGATCACCCGCGATGTATCGGGCGAAGGCGTGCAGCAGGCGCTGCTCAAGCTCATGGAAGGCACGACCGCATCCGTGCCGCCCCAGGGCGGACGCAAGCATCCGCAGCAGGAATTCCTGCAGGTCGACACGACGAATATTCTTTTCATTTGCGGCGGCGCGTTCGCAGGCCTTGAGAAGATTATCGGCGACCGGCTTGAGGGCAAATCCATCGGCTTTGGCGCGCATGTCGCGGCGCCCGACGAGCGTCGGACGGGCGAAATGCTCAAGCAAACCGAGCCGGAAGATTTGCTGAAATTCGGCCTGATCCCCGAGTTCGTAGGCCGTCTGCCGGTCATCGCAACGCTGGAAGATCTCGATATCAAGGCGCTCGTCCAGATTTTGGCGGAGCCCAAGAACGCGCTGGTCAAGCAGTACAAGAAGCTCTTCGAGATGGAGAATGTGGAGCTCAGCTTCACAGACGAGGCGCTGACGGCGATCGCTCAGAAGGCGATCGAGCGGAAGACTGGTGCGCGCGGTCTGCGCTCGATCATCGAAGCAATCCTGCTCGATACCATGTTCGACTTGCCTGCCATGGAGGGCGTGACCGAAGTGGTGGTGGATAAGGACGTGATCGAGGGCCGCAAAGAGCCGGTCCGTGTGTTCGCGGAGAAGCGGAAGGCGGAAGACGCCGCCTGATCGCAACCGACGCCCGGGCGAAGCCGCAAGGGTACAGCCCCGAAAGATACGGAACGCGCGGAGCCAAACGAGCTTCGCGCGTTTTCTTTTTTGAAAGCGCGGGCGTTTCCGTTTCTTGCGCGCGATCCGCTGGCTCAGCCCGCCCTGTAGCGCGCTGCCGTCTCCCGGATCAGCGCAATCATATTGGGAATGCCCTGCGTGCGATTGGAGGAGAGTTGCCGTTTGAGTTCAAAAGGCGCCAGAACGCCTTCGATGTCGGTCAGCTCAATCTCCTCTGGCGTGCGATCCTGCACCGTCAGCAAGACCAGTGCGATGATGCCCTTGGTGATCGCCGCGTTACTGTCCGCAAGGAAGTGCAGGCGACCATCGGGAAGGCGTGTGGGGTAAACCCAGACTGCCGCTGAACAGCCGCGGACGAGCGTTGCGTCGGTTTTGAGAGGTTCCGGCATGGGCTCAAGCGATCGGCCCAAATCGATGAGAAGGCGGTAGCGCTCGTCGCCGTCAAGCAGCTCATAGTCGTCCTGCACGGACTGAAGTGTCGGCATGGTCATGATGCCGTTCCCTATAGCGCGCTCGGCCAGCAGCGCCAGAGGAGGGGAAAGCTGATGGCTACAGATCGACGCCGGCCGCGATCGCCTCCAGTTTGCGAATCCGTTCCTTAAGGTCCGCGACTTCGATGCGTGTAGCCGTAGAGGGAGACTCGCCTTCCTGCGCCAAGGAAGCGCGGGAGACGAACTGCTCCAGTTCTGCACGCTTCAGGCTCAGCCAGCCATTCCAGCCCTTGAGGGCTGTTACCGCTAGGATCGCGATCGAGCCCAGCATCGTGATCGCGGTGCCGGTATTGAGCATGAGATCTTCCATCGTCATGTCCGGGGTTCCTGATAATTGCGCGGGATTATGGTCTTCAATCCTGCTGCTTGAGCTTTTCGAATTCGCGATCGAGCGCCGTCGAGCTGTCGGTCGCGAGGCGCTCCAGCACGGCGACCCGTTCCTTCAGGGCCTTTACTTCGCCGCGCAGCCGGTCCGCCTCTGGGTTATCAGCCGGAGGCATATCCGCCGCGCCCGTCCGCCGACCCCTGCTGCTGGCGCAACTCGATCCGGCTCCATATTTCGCGCGGACCACGCTGGCGATGGCGGTGATCGCAACGATGGCGACAACCATTTCAAACGGGTTCATGTGTGTATCCCCTTTTACGTCGTCAGTTTGCCGGGCCGCGGAGCAGCTCGATCTCCTGGCCGAGCCGCAGCGATCCGTCCGTCACAATCCGCTCCACATTGGCGAGGCGGTCTTTCATCGAGCCAACCTCCGCGCGCAGCTGAGCATTTTCCTGGCTGAGCAGTTTGATGCGCTCGATCATTTCTTCGTTCTTCTGCGGGTAGACCGCCTTGCCCCAGCTATTCTCCAGCGGGTAGCCGTGGCGAATGCGGAGCCATGTCGTGATGACCCAGCCCGCCACGCCCAGTGCGGTGACTATGGCCGCGAGCGGAGCGAGGGTGGTGAAGAACTGAATTTTTTCGGCGTCCATGATGCTTTCCTTCCCTTTTGTTCCGGCGTCTCACTGATCTTTCGATCAACGACGGGCGGCAATCGACCAGGGCTCAGCGCAGGCTTTCGATTTCGTCGGCGAGGCGCGTGTTCCGGCTCGTGTAGAACATCTCGATGTCTGCCAGACGCCGGTCGATGTCCCGGAATTTGGAGCGCACATCGCGGGTGGAGGCGGTGGGGTTCGAGCGAACGCCTTGCCAAAATTTCTCCTCCGCGCGGTCCAGATAGAGCCCGGCCGGCTTGTTGTCCGCCATCCACACAGTGAGGAAATAGGCGATGAGGGTCCAAGGGAAGGCGCCCATCAGGGTGATGAGGACCGCACCCACGCGGACCCAGAGCACATCGATTCCGGTGTAGTCGGCTATCCCGGCGCAGACGCCCTGCCATTTCCCTTCCGCCTTGTTCAGGTAGAATTTGGTGCGACGAGCGGTCATCTCAGTTTCTCCTGTCGAAGGTGTAGTCGTCATCGCGTGACGGCGCGGAGGGACGGAAATCGGGATTGTCGGCGGCGATGATGCGCTCCACCGTGGCGAGCCGCTCTTCCAGACGGCGCGCCGTCTCATACATGGAGTCGAGCATCGTCTCGTCCTCGTTCGTCAGCGTCCCGGCGGTCTTCCACTTGGTCACGTAGTGGAAGATGAGCCAGGGCAGGCCGATGAAGATCGAGGTAATCGCGATGATAGGTATCAGCACGTCTTCCATGGCGGCTTACCCCTTGTTCTGAGCAGCTTTGAGCGCGGCGAGCTCGGCTTCCACCTTGTCGCTCGACTGAAGCTCGGCGATTTCCTCTTCCAGCGTCTTGGGCTGGCTGCCCAGACCCATGGCATCGGCGCGACCCTCGGCCAGATCGACACGGCGTTCCAGCATGTCGAAGCGGGAGAACGCATCCTGCACCTTCTCGCCGGCGTACATCTCACGGACGCGCAGGCGCGTCTGGGCGCTCTCCATGCGTGTGACGAGGCTGTTCTGCCGGGCGCGAGCCTCGCGCAGCTTGCCCTGCAACTTGGAGATATCCTCTTCCGACGCGCGGAGGGCATCGTCGAGCACGCCGATCTGCGCCTTGAGCTGTTCTGCCATGTCTGCGGCCTTCTGCTTTTCTACCAGCGCGGCCTTGGCCAGATCCTCGCGGTCCTTGGAGAGGGCAAGCTGCGCCTTCTCTGTCCAGCTCGTCTGGAGGCCTTCCAGCTTGGTGATGTGGCGGCGCATCTCCTTCTGGTCGGCGATGGTCCTGGCCGCAGATGCGCGGACCTCGACCAGCGTCTCTTCCATCTCGAGGATGATCATGCGGATCATCTTGGCCGGGTCTTCGGCACGGTCGAGCATGTCGGTGACGTTGGCGGCGATGATGTCGCGGGTGCGGGAGAAGATGCTCATTGTCAGTTCACTCCTGGTCTTCGTGTCGCCGGGGCGGGGAGGGGGTGGCCCGCCCCGGCGTGGGTTGCCGGCTTCAGGCCAGATAGGCCGCGAGCCGGGTGGGAGCCTCATGGGTCGTCGCGGCGGCAAAGGCCGGCTCGGATGCGCTGGCCTGGGCAGGGCCTACGGCGCTCAGCACCATGATGGAGCTGAAGAGCAGGGCGCAGATGGCTGCGAACGCCTGATTGCTGAGGGGGGTGTTGCCAGTCACTCTTGATACTCCCTGAAATGGCCTTCGTTCGTTTCCGCTTTAGGTGCGGCTTGCCCAGCACTTTGCAGGGGGCGTGCCAAATCTCGAAAGGCACCAAAATCCGCCAGTTTTGAGCAGCCAGAGCACCTTGCTTGCGAAAATCTGTTGCGAAGACATGGGAATTTACGCCAACATTTAGGGATGGAGAAAAATTCCCACTTTGTCGGTGAATCGAGTGCCTTTCTCGATGCAGTCGAACAGGCCGGCCGAGCGGCAGAACTCATCCGCCCGGTGCTGGTGATCGGAGAGCGGGGCACCGGCAAAGAGCTGATTGCAGAGCGTATCCACCGCCTTTCGCCGCGCTGGGACGGGCCGCTAATCGTGATGAACTGCGCGGCCCTCCCAGAGACGCTGATCGAGGCTGAGCTCTTCGGTCACGAGGCGGGAGCGTTTACGGGCGCGACGAAGGCGCGCGCCGGGCGGTTCGAGGAAGCCGATGGCGGCACGCTTTTCCTCGATGAACTGGGCACGCTCTCGATGGCGGCGCAGGAGCGGCTCTTGCGCGCCGTGGAATATGGAGAGGTCACGCGGATCGGCGCGTCCCGGCCGGTGACGGTCGATGTGCGCATCGTCGCTGCGACCAATGAGCATCTGCCCGACTCGGTGGAACAGGGGCGCTTCCGCCCGGATCTGCTCGATCGCCTCAGTTTCGAGGTCATTACACTCCCGCCCCTGCGGAGCCGTCATGGCGATGTGGAGGTGCTCTGCGATTTCTTCGGCCGGCGGATGGCGAGCGAATGTCGCTGGCCGGCCTGGCCGGGTTTCTCCGACGCCGCCATGGCTGAACTTGTCGCCTATGCCTGGCCTGGAAATGTGCGCGAGCTGCGCAACGTCGTTGAGCGCGCAATTTACCGCTGGGATCATCCGACCCGAGCGGTGGATGCCGTGCAGTTCGACCCATTCGAATCACCGTGGCGTCCACGGTCTGCGCCATCAAAAGGCGCGAACGGCGCAGCCGGGGCGAGCGCGGCCGTTCCGACCGCTTCTCGGGAAGCGAACGAAGGAGCGGCCGCTCAGGCACTGGACGACGTGGCTGACCTGCGTGGCGCGGTCGATGCGCATGAGCGTGCTATCATTACGCGCGCGCTTGAGAGGCACCGCTACAATCAGCGTGCCACTGCCAAGGCGTTGGGTCTCACTTATGATCAGATGCGCCACTGCATGAAGAAGCATGGCATTGCCCAGGCATAGAAAAAGCCTGTCGGTAAAATCATTGCACTGCGAAATCGATTGGCGCTAGGTGCGTCAAGAGCGGCGGATTCCCGCGCGTTTCGAAGGGTTTATTGCGATTGTCTCGCAACAACGTTTCGGGTGTGTGTGCGTTTCCCTGCCGGGACCAATGACCATTTCATGGAAGGAATATCGACGTGGCCTTCATCCTCCCCGAGCTGCCCTATGCTAAGACCGCCTTTGGCGACAAGATTTCGGCCGAAACCTTCGATTTCCATCATGGCAAGCATCACAATGCCTATGTCGTGAAGGCGAATGAACTGGTCGCGGCTGACGAGAGCCTTCAGGGCAAGAGCCTCGTCGAGCTGATCAAGACGTCCAAGGGGGGCCTCTTCAATCAGGTCGGCCAGATCTGGAACCACAGCTTCTACTGGCTGGGCCTCTCGCCCGAGCCCACCGAGCCGACCGGCAAGCTTGCCGATCTCATCAATGAGGGCTTCGGCTCGACCGACGCGCTGATCGAGAAGCTGAAGGCAGAGGCCGTGGGCCACTTCGCCAGCGGCTGGGCAGCGCTCAACCTCAAGGACGGCAAGCTCGAAGTGACGAGCTATCACGACGCCGATACCCCGGTCGCCCATGGCGCGACGCCGCTCTTCATCCTCGATGTGTGGGAGCACGCCTATTACATCGACTATCGCAATGCGCGCCCGAACTACGCGGACACCCTGCTGAAGAGCTGCGTGAACTGGGATTTCGTTGCGAGCAACCTGGATGGCTCGGGCGTCGAAAAGGCCGATCAGAAGGGCTGAACGCTCTAATAATCGCAAATATGGAAAGGCCGGTCCCGTTGGGGGCCGGCCTTTTTATTTGCCGTATAGCGCCGGATCAGGCGGCCTTCGCCGCCTCCCTCATGTAATAGCTCCCGCCGCTTGCTGCCATGTCGCGCAATTGCTGAGGCGCGGCGAAGCGGCTGCCATGCGCCGCCGTCAGGCGGTCGAGTGTCTCCACGACCTTCGCCAGCCCTATCGTGTCCATCGCGCTGAACGGCCCGCCGGTATAGGGCGCAAAGCCCCATCCAAAGATGGCACCGAGATCGCCATCCTGCGGCGTAACCAGTACGCCCTCTGCAAAGCAGCGCGCGCACTCGACGAGCTGGCGATAGAGCAGCCGCTCGCGTACCTGCGCCGGCGTGGGCTGACTGGCGCTCAGGGGAAACTCAGTGGCCAGGCCCGGCCATAGCGCCTTTTTGCCGCCATCGGCCGGGTAATCATAATAGCCCTTGCCGTTCTTGCGGCCAAGGCGATCCAGATTGACCATTCGCTCCGCTACATCGTCGGCGCGGCTCGGTTCATAGGCATCACCCAGATCCTTCTGCGCCGCGCTCATCACTTTCCAGCCCAGCTCGATCGAGACTTCGTCCGACACTGCCAGCGGACCGACAGGCATACCGAGCTGTTTGCCGACATTCTCGATGAGCGCGGGCACCACGCCTTCTGCCAGCAGAATCGTGCCCTCCTGCACATAAGTGCCGAAGCAGCGCGAGGTGTAGAAACCACGACTGTCATTGACGACGATCGGGGTCTTCTTGATCTGCGCCACGAAGTCGAGCGCCTTGGCAATGGCCGCGTCGCCGGTCTGCTTGCCCAGGATGATCTCCACCAGCGGCATTTTCTCGACCGGCGAGAAGAAGTGCACGCCAATGAAGTTCTCGGGCTTGCTCCATGCTTCGGCCAAACCCGTGATTGGTAGAGTGGAGGTATTGGAACCGAAGATCACGTCAGACCCCAGCACCGCCTCGACCTTTTTCGTCATCTCGGCCTTCACCGCGCGGTCCTCGAACACTGCTTCGATCACGAAGTCGCAACCGGCAAGCGCCGCTACGTCCGTTACCGGGGTGATGCGCGCCAGCGTTTGCGCCATTTTCTCCGGCGTCATGCCCTTGCCGAGCCGCTTTTTCAGAACCTCTTCGGCGTGGGCCTTGCCCTTGTCGGCGGCTGCCTGATCGCGATCGAGCAGCATCACTTCGATACCGGCCTGCGCGGCGACGGTGGCGATGCCCGCGCCCATCATGCCCGCGCCCAGCATGGCGAGCTTCTTCGTCGGTTGCTTCTCCACGCCAGCGGGGCGCCGTGCGCCACGCTCGGCCGCCTGTTTTGACACGAAGAGCGTGCGGACCATGTTGCCCGCCTGCGGATCGGCGATGATCTTCGCGAAATATTTGCTCTCTACGCGGATCGCCTTGTCCATGGGGAGCTGGATGCCCTCGTAGACGGCCGAGAGCAGCGCATGGGGCGCATGAATGTTGCGCTGGGTCTGCTTGGTGGTGAGCACGGTCGCGCCTGCCATCGTCTGGATGAAGCCGGGATTGAACTGCCCGGCGCCCCCGGGCACTTTGAAGCCTTTCACGTCCCACGGCTGAGTGCTTGCCGACGGGTTGGCCTTTACCCACGCTTTTGCTGCTTCCACCGTCCTGCCCGGTTCGGCCAGCTCATCCACCACCTTGAGCGCAAGCGCCTCGGGCGGGCGGAAGCTCTTGCCCTGCAGCATGTACATGAGCGCGGTCTGCATGCCGATGAGCCGGGGCAGGCGCTGCGATCCGCCGCCGCCGGGGAAAAGCCCGACGAGAATCTCGGGCAGGCCGATCTGCACCTTGGAGTCGCTGGTCAGCACGCGGTGATGGCAGGCAAGTGCGAGCTCCAGCCCGCCGCCCATGCATGTGCCTTCAATGGCGACCGCAATGGGTTTGCCGCAGGTCTCCAGCTTGCGCAGCAGGGCGTTGAGCACAAATACCTTGTCGAAGATGGCGCTCATCGTTGGCTTGTCGCCAGTCGGCGCGAGCATGGAGGACATCTGCTTGAGGTCCATGCCCGCCATAAAGCCGCTGGCCTTGCCAGATGCGATCACTGCGCCTTTGATGGTCTCTTCACCCGCAATCCGGCCGATTGCCGCGTCAAGATCCGCAAGGAAATCCGGGCCGATAACGTTCATGGACTGGCCCGGCACGTCGATGGTGAGAAGCGCGATGCCGTCGCTGTCGATTTCGAAGGAGATGGTGCTTGCCATTGTCGTGTGCTCCCTCACATCCGCTCGATGATGATGCCGGTGCCCATACCGGCGCCGACGCATAGATTGATGAGGGCAGTGCCCTTTCCGGACCGTTCCAGCTCATCGATTGCGGTGCCCAGCACCATCGCGCCGGTCGCCCCGAGGGGGTGCCCCATGGCAATAGCGCCGCCGTTGACGTTGATCTGGCTGTGGTCGAGATCCATTGCCTGCATGTAGCGCAGCACCACGCTGGCAAAGGCTTCGTTCAGTTCCCACAGATCGATGTCGGCCTTGCTCATTCCGGCCTTTTTGAGCAGCTTTTCAGCGATGCCCTCTGGACCTGTCAGCATGATGAGCGGTTCCGAGCCGATCGACCCCATTGCCCTCATCCGCGCACGCGTCTTCAGCCCATATTTCTCGCCCATGGCCTTGCTGCCGACCAACACGGCAGCGGCGCCGTCGACGATGCCGGAGCTGTTGCCGGCATGGTGGACGTGATTGATCTTCTCAAGCTCCGGGTAGCGCAGCAGCGCGATCGTGTCGAAACCCGGCATTTCCTCGCCGATGCCGACGAAGCTAGGCTTGAGTGCTCCCAGGCTCTGCATCGTGGTGTCCGGGCGCATATGCTCATCATGGTCGAGGACGACTTCGCCGATCACGTCCTTTACCGGCAGGATAGACCGAGCGAAGCGGCCTTCGCTCCAGGCCGTCGCCGCGCGCTTCTGGCTTTCCACGGCATAGGCATCGCAATCATCGCGGCTGATGCCGAACTTGGTGGCGATCACGTCCGCGCCGATGCCCTGCGGCGCGAAATAGGTGGAGAACGCCACAGATGGGTCTGACGCCCAGGCGCCACCATCCGCGCCCATCGGCACCCGGCTCATTGATTCCACGCCGCCGCCGATCACGAAGTCCGCTTCGCCAGTCATCACTTTGGCGATCGCCATGTTGGTGGCTTCAAGGCCCGAGGCGCAAAAGCGGTTGATCTGCACGCCGGCTGTGGTTTCAGCAAAGCCCGCATTGAGCACCGCGAGACGGGCAATGTCGGTGCCTTGTTCGCCGACCGGGGCGACGCAGCCGAGGATCACGTCGTCCACATCCGCCGTGTCGATGGAATTACGGTCCCGAATGGCCTCGAGCGCTTGTGTGGCGAGCTGGATCGGCGTGATTTCGTGGAGTGACCCGTCCGGTTTGCCCCGTCCGCGCGGGGTGCGCACGGCATCATAGATGAAGGCTTCCATGCGTTCGCTCTCCTGCTTCCGGCCCGGCTCGGGCCTTGCTCACTGGCCCGTGGGCCGGTTCCATGCGGTCATTATGGCCTGTGAGATCGGCATGAACAAGGTGTCCGCGATGGCCGCAGCGTCATGAAAGCACGGCAATCCGCGGGAACATGGCTTTACCCTAACGTAAACGGCAGGCGAGGCGCGGGAAATTATTTTCATGCGCTTGTCGGCTGACTCGAGTCCACGGCCTCCCTCGGCAATCAGGCGTTTAGCTCGGTTGATCCCTATGGTATCGCCGCCTATCTCGGATGGCCGTCCAGGCGCCGTTGATGACCATGCCTGACGAGACGGCGCCCAGGGAGATCCACGACATGGCCGATTTCACGGTCGACAGCGAGCATGACCAGAAGACCGGCAAGATCGGCGTTCCGCGCGACGTGGAGGAGGCGATCCGCACGCTCATTCGCTGGTCGGGCGACGATCCGGAGCGCGAGGGGCTAATCGAGACTCCCAAGCGTGTTGCGCGCGCCTGGAAGGAATATTGCGCCGGTTATGCGGACGATCCCGCCTATCATCTCAGCCGAATTTTCCATGAGGTGGGCGGCTATGATGAGATCGTGCTGCTGAAGGACATACCGTTCCAGTCACACTGCGAGCACCATATGGCACCGATCACCGGCAAAGCGCACATTGCCTATCTCCCCGGAGACTATGTCGTTGGCATCTCCAAGCTGGCCCGCGTGCTGGAAGCGTTCGCGCGCCGACTTCAGGTGCAGGAAAGACTGACGGCGGAAGTCGCGGACTGCATCTGGGAAAATCTCCACCCGCTTGGCGTCGCTGTGGTCATAGAGGCGCAGCATGGCTGCATGACCGGACGTGGCGTCCGCACGCATGGCGTCGAGATGAAGACCAGCCGGATGATGGGCGTCTTCAGAGAGGACGACCGGAGCCGCAAGGAAGTCCTTCAATTGATGGGTTATTGACGCGCATGACTGCGGCCCCGCTCGCACTTGTTACCGGGGGGCACCGCCGCCTCGGCGCACGGATCGCCGGGCGCCTGGCCGAGGCGGGTTATGCGCTTGCGATCCACGGCAGTCGCGATGCGGTGCCGGATGCCGAGCTTGCCGATGCATTCGAACGATCGGGCACAGACTGGGCCGGTTTCATTGCCGACTTCACCCGAGACGGCGATGCGGAGGGTTTAATCCCCGCCATTACTGAGCATTTCGGGCGTCCGCCCAATCTGCTGGTCAACAGTGCATCTTTATTCGGTCAGGATCGGCTGGAAACGGTGACGACGGATGATCTGCAGGCGCATTTCGCGGTCAATGCCCGTGCCCCGGTGCTTCTCACCCGTGCATTTGCGGAAGCACCACGGAATAACGAGGATGATCTGGCGATCATCAACATTCTCGATCAGCGCCTTGTTCACCCCCATGCGGACCAGCTTTCTTATACGCTAGCGAAGATGACGCTGGCCGGCTTCACCCGCATTGCCGCGCGCGCGCTTGCGCCACGGATTCGGGTGAACGCGGTAGGGCCAGGGCTCACGCTCGCAACGGGTGACTATGATCCCGAGAAGATCGAGAGGATCGCCAGCGACATGCCGCTTGGCCGACTGCCGACTGCCGACGACGTATCGGACGCCGTGCTCTACCTTGCCGGCGCGCGCGCCGTGACGGGGCAAACCATCGTGGTGGCTGGCGGCGCGCAGATGCGGAGCTTCACTCGGGACTTCATGCACCTATAACCGCCGTGCTGGCCGCTTGCTCAGGCAGCGGCGCGTTGAGGCTCCCCGATCAGCATTTCCGCGATCGCGTGAGTGCGGGCATTGTCCACGTCTATGGCCAGGCGGCCATCCGCCATGATGATCGCTTCGATCGAGACGCCGAAGACTCGTGACAGGCGCCGCATCATGGCCGCGAGCCTCAGCAGACCAAGACGAAACAGCACCAGATTGACGATACCGAACGCCGCGGCGATCCGCGCTGGATGCTTTGCAAATTGGCCGCCGCCGGCAAATGCTCTGGCTCCGGCAAGAGCGTCGGGGCTCCGCAGCCCGTAGAGGTTGCAGTTCGAGAAGGCGCCGTCGGCGAAGCTGTAGAAGCGCTTCTGCCCTTCCGGATGAGCAGCAAGCACCGCTTCGCGAGCAGCAAGCGCCAGTGTTGCATCCGCTTCACTCTCGCTCGACCCTTTCATGAAGTGGCGCAGCGCGTCGGGGGTGAGCAGGGCGCTGTCCGCAGTGGTGATGGTCAGCGGAAAATCCGCGAGCGCCCCGGCGGCAAGAACACTGTCTGCCAGCTTGTGCGCAGCCGGGATGATCTTGACCCGCCCCTGCCGCTCCGCCTGGGCAATGAGGCCAATCTTTCGCAGGCTCTCGCCGTCGTCTGTCGAGATGAAAATCGTCTTGATTTCCCGGACGGCCAGGGCCGCGCGCAGCGGATGGAGGATTAATGCTTCCCCGCCAACAGGCACGAGGCATTTGTGGCCGACGTCATGAGCCTGAGCCAGCGGATCATGAGCGCCTTCGCGACTGGCGGCGAGGAGCAACAGGCTGCTCATGCAGCAAGAACCATCTTGTCCCGGCGGATCACGCCCTGCCGCAACAGAGAATGCGTGAGGATCGTCTCGACGAGCGAAGCATGATCGATCCCCAAAAGCCCGGCCGAGCGGGAGATCGTCTTCTTCGACCAGAGATTGCAGCTGAGATTGACTTCCATGAAGGAGACGCGGCCGCTTGCGGGATCGTAGCGAAATTCGAACCGGCCATAGTCGAACGGCCAGAGCTCGGCGGTGAGCTTGCGCGTCATGTCCGCGACTTCGGCTTCCACTGCGGAATTTTCCAGTGGGATCAGCGGATCCTCGGCGACAGCGACGAGGTTGCGCTTCTCCTCATAGCTGCGCAGGCCATTGGGGTAGATGAGCGGCGGAAGCAGCCAAGGCCCGTCGGCACCGATCACCGGGACGGCGAGGTCCACACTGGGGACCAGCATTTCGACAATCGCGTCATGGCCCTTCTCATGCAGCCAGGCGACCTGCGCCGCCGCTTCCTGCCAATGATCGACGATCTTCACGCCCCAGCTCGCGGAGGAGGCGTTCGGCTTTACGATCAATCGCCCGGTGGCAAAAGCAGGGCGTTCGACTGCCTGACCGACGCGGAACGTGGCCCAATCGCAAGTCTCCACGCCATGCGCTCGCGCCAGATGCTTCATGAGATGCTTGTCGTCGGATAGGCCGCGGATGATCGGCCGCGCGCCCAGATAGGGTTTGCCCATCCGCTCCAACATGAGCGGCGCCATCATCTCGCTATTGAAGAATCCTGCCCGGTTGAGCAGCGGAATGACGAAATTGGCCTTGGTGGCGGACAGATCCTCGAAACTGTTCCCCGCCTCCACACTGAGGCCGATGCCGCGGAGTGTCGTCAGCATCTCGTGATGATAGCAGGCATGGCTGCCGTCCACCGGGTCCAGGCTGCCGCCTGCACGGGCGTGCTTGGCGAGAAACAGCAGCTTAATCCGTGATTTTTCCTCTGCGGACAGGCGCAGGATGCGTGGGTGCGGCATATGGGACTCCATTGCACCCTGCTATGCGGTGTCGGTGACTGGCCCGTGACCCAGGGATGACATGGCGATGACCCATGGGTGACAGCCTGATGACGGGTCATCCTGATCGAGGCAGTGCGGAGATATGAAAAAGGCCGGTCCGTTTCCGGACCAGCCCTTCGTTTGATATGTCCGAACGGGCAGAAGCGTCAGGCTTCTTCGTTCTCGGCGGCCGGAGCGGCATCCGCATTGTCTTCGCCTGCAATCGTGCCGGGCTCAGCGTTGGGATCATAAGCTTCGGTGAAGCCAGCCTCGTCCTTCTCGAACATGGAAGCCATGACGTCCACGCCGTCCTTCTGAAGATCGGCTTCCTCGGGCGAACGAGCGACGTTCACCTTGATGCCCACCGAAACTTCCGGGTGCAGCGAGACCTTGACGTCGAACAGGCCGAGCGTCTTGATCGGGCGTTCCAGCACGACCATCGCCTTGGTGACGGTGTTCACGCCGTCGGCTTCGAGAGCCTCGACGATGTCACGCACCGAAACCGAGCCGTAGAGCTGGCCGGAGTTGGACGACTGGCGAATGAGGACGACCTGCTTGCCTTCGATCGACTTGGCCGATCCTTCCGCGTCCGTGCGGCGCGCGGCGTTGTCGGCTTCGATCTTGGCGCGGTTGGCCTCGAACACCTTCTTGTTGGCGTTGTTGGAGCGCAGTGCCTTCTTGTTGGGCAGCAGGAAGTTACGGGCGTAGCCGTCCTTCACGGTGACAACGTCACCAATCGCACCCAGCTTCTCGATGCGCTCGAGCAGAATGATTTCCATGAGTGAGCGCTCCTTACTTCACGATGTAGGGCAAGAGGCCCAGATGACGGGCGCGCTTGATGGCTTGCCCCAGCTCACGCTGCTTCTTCGCCGAGACGGCGGTGATGCGCGAGGGGACGATCTTGCCACGCTCGGAGACGAAGCCCTGCAGCAGGCGAACGTCTTTATAGTCGATCTTCGGCGCATCCTTGGCGGCGAAGGGGCAGCTCTTGCGGCGGCGGAAAAATGGGCGTGCCATGTCTTATATCTCCTTATTCGCCGTCGAAACCGTCGCGATCGCGACGCGGGCCGTCGCGGCCTTCACGACCGCCTTCGCGATCACCGCGGCCGCCTTCACGGCCACCACGCCGGTCACCACGGTCGCTCTTGCGCATCATGACCGAGGGGCCGGTCTCCAGCTCTTCAACGCGGATCGTCATGTAACGGATCACGTCTTCGTTGATGGCGGTCTGGCGCTCCAGCTCGGCGACGACGCCAGCCGGCGCGTCGATGTTGAGCATCACATAGTGAGCCTTGCGGTTCTTGGCGATCTTGTAGGCGAGGTTGCGGAGGCCCCAGGTCTCGACTTTCGTCACCTTGCCATCCTGGTTCTCAACGATCTTGGTGGCGTTTTCCGCCAGCGCGTCGACCTGTGCCTGGGCAAGGTCCTGACGCGCGAGAAAGACATGCTCATATTGCGGCATGGTTCATGCGTCCTGTATTTGGCCGATTGCTGATGGGCGCCCCATGCGCACCACCCCTCCGGCTGTCGTCCAAGTAAAATCGCGCGGGCAGCCGTGCTGAAACCGTGCGAAGGCGCGGCCTATGGCGGAAAGCAGCGCGAAATGCAAGCGCTGCGCGGTACAGGACCGGCCAGCCTGATGTCAGCCGCCCTCCGTGCCCGCTTGCGCGCCGTCATCGGTCGCTCTAGGGCGCTGGACCTTCCTAGCGCAAGCCGAGAGAGCCCAGTTATGCGTGCATTCATCTTTCCAGGACAAGGCAGTCAGGCAGTCGGCATGGGCGCCGCGCTCGCTGCCGCTTCACCGGCGGCGCGGGAGGTGTTCGACGAAGTCGACGAGGCGCTCGGACAAAATCTCTTCCGGTTGATGACCGAAGGGCCGGAAGCGGATCTGACGCTGACGGAGAATGCCCAGCCTGCGATCATGGCGAATGCGCTCGCCACGCTGCGGGTGCTGGAGCGCGAGGGTAATGTCGTATTGCGTGACAAGGGCCACGCGGTCGCGGGCCACAGCCTGGGCGAATATAGCGCTTTGTGCGCGACTGGCGCGTTCGATCTCACGACGACGGCGCGGCTGCTCAAGACGCGCGGTCAGGCTATGCAGGCTGCCGTCCCCGTGGGGGAGGGGGCAATGGCGGCTCTCCTCGGCGCGGACATAGAAAAGGCGGAAGCGCTTGCCGCCGCAGCGGCGCAAGGCGAGGTTTGTGCCGTCGCCAACGATAATGATCCGTCTCAGGTCGTGATTTCCGGTCACAAGTCGGCGATCGAGCGTGCCATCGAGCAGGTGAAGGATTTCGGCATCAAGCGCGGTGTGCTGCTGCCTGTGTCCGCACCGTTCCATTGCCCACTTATGCAGCCTGCGGCGGACGCAATGGCCGCCGCACTCGCCGAGGTTGCTTCGCCCGGTCCGTTCCTGCCGGTCTATGCCAATGTGACGGCGGCCCAGGTCTCCGACACGGCAACAATCAAGGCCCTGCTGGTTGAGCAGGTGACCGGCCGGGTGCGTTGGCGCGAAAGCATCGCGGCCATGTGGGACGCCGGCTTTACCGAGTTCGTCGAAATGGGAGGCAGGGTGCTTGGCCCGATGGTAAAGCGCATCGCGCCGGACGCTACCGTCTCGAGCATCATCTCGATGGATGACATTGAGGCGCTGGTCGGGCGCATTTGATTTTTTCAGGAGCAAAACGGATGTTCGATCTTACAGGCATGACGGCGCTGGTGACTGGTGCGAGCGGCGGCATCGGATCGGCAGTCGCGCGGGCGCTGGCCGGGCAGGGCGCGAGACTGGCGCTCTCTGGAAGCAATGTGGACAAGCTCGAAGCGTTCGCGGCGGAGCTGGGCGGCGATCATGTCACTGTTCCCTGCGACCTGTCGGATGGCGCTGCGGTGGACGCTCTGGTCCCGCAAGCACTCGAAGCCTTGGGCGGCAAGCTGGATATTCTCGTCAACAATGCCGGTGTCACTCGCGACAACCTGATCCTGCGCATGAAGGATGAGGAGTGGTCCACGGTGCAGCAGGTGAATCTGGAAGCCGCGTTCCGTCTTATCCGTGCTGCGGCCAAGCCTATGATGAAAGCGCGCTTCGGCCGCGTCGTGTCCATCACGAGCGTGGTGGGCGTTACCGGCAACCCGGGTCAGGCCAACTATGCCGCCTCCAAGGCAGGCCTTATCGGCATGAGCAAGAGCCTCGCTCAGGAGCTCGCCAGCCGCGGCATTACGGTCAATTGCGTGGCGCCGGGCTTCATTCGCTCGGCCATGACCGATGCTCTCAACGACGCGCAGAAAAATGCCATATTGGGCAAAATTCCAGCCGGAGCACTGGGTGAGGGGGCTGACATCGGTGCGGCAGTTGCTTATCTTGCAAGCCGCGAGGCCGGATATATGACCGGGCAGACCTTGCACGTAAACGGGGGCATGGCGATGATCTGAAGGCCGTCTGGCCACTGCTTCCCTCTTGCCAAGGGCCTCGCTGAGGCTCTAGGGCGAGCGACAAGACATTTAGATTGAAAGCAAAGGATCACTCATGAGCGAGACTGCGGATCGCGTTAAGAAAATCGTCGTCGAGCATCTTGGCGTCGAAGCCGAGAAGGTTACCGAAGACGCTAGCTTCATCGACGATCTCGGCGCGGACAGCCTCGACATCGTTGAACTGGTGATGGCTTTCGAAGAAGAATTCGGCGTCGAGATCCCTGACGATGCGGCCGAGAAGATCGCGACGGTCAAGGATGCGATCGACTATATCGAGGCCAAGCAGTAATCCGGACCGGTCCGGCCGCTTGCGGCCGCGCGGTAAGGTGAGGAACAAACGGCTCTCCGCGCGCGGACTTTTTGAGAAAAAGGTCCGGCACAGGAGGGCCGTTTTGCGTTTATGGAGAGTGACATGCGTCGTGTCGTCATAACCGGTCTTGGTATGGTCTCGCCGCTCGGCGCGGATGTCGAGACGAGCTGGGCGAACATCATTGCGAGTAAATCTGGTGCGGGAACCATCACGCGGTTCGATGCCACCGATTTCCAGAGCAACTATGCCTGCGAGGTTAAACCGGCGACGCATGAATATGGCTTCGATGCGAGCAAGCGCGTCGATCACAAGATTCAGCGTCAGGTCGATCCGTTCATCGTCTATGGTATCGATGCTGCCGGTCAGGCCCTGGAGGATGCCGGCCTCACCGATATGCCTGAGGCAGAGCGCTATCGCGCCGGCTGCTCGATCGGCTCGGGTATTGGTGGCCTTCCGGGTATCGAGAGCGAATCGCTGGTGTTGGCGGAGAAGGGGCCGAGGCGTGTCAGCCCACACTTCGTCCATGGTCGCCTCATCAATCTGATTTCGGGTCAGGTCAGCATCAAATATGGCCTGATGGGTCCTAACCACGCTGTGGTTACCGCGTGTTCGACCGGCGCACATTCCATTGGCGACGCCGCGCGCATGATCGCGATGGACGATGCGGACGTGATGCTTGCGGGCGGCGCAGAAAGCACGATTTGTCCGATCGGCATTGCCGGCTTCGGTCAGGCGCGGGCGCTTTCCACGGGTTTCCGCGGCGAGCCATGGCGTGCAAGTCGCCCGTGGGACAAGGACCGCGACGGTTTCGTCATGGGCGAGGGCGCCGGTGTTGTCGTGCTCGAAGAATATGAGCGGGCGAAGGCACGGGGCGCGAAGATCTATGCCGAAGTGGTCGGTTATGGCCTGTCTGGCGACGCCTATCACGTCACTGCGCCGCACCCCGAAGGCTCGGGCGCATTCCGCTCCATGGAAATGGCAGTGCGGAAATCCGGTCTCGCGCTGGAAGACATCGACTATATCAACGCCCACGGAACCTCGACGCCGCTGGGTGACGAGCTGGAGCTCGGCGCGGTGCGTCGTCTGTTCGGCTCGGCGATCGACGGCGTCAGCATGTCATCGACCAAGTCGGCGATCGGGCATCTGCTTGGCGGCGCAGGCGCGGTTGAGTCGATCTTCTGCATATTGGCGCTGCGGGACCAGATCGCGCCGCCCACGCTCAATCTCGACAATCCCAGCGAGAATTGCGCGGGCATCGATCTCGTTCCCCATAAGGCGAAGGAACGGAAAATCCGAGCTGTGCTCAATAACAGCTTCGGATTTGGCGGAACGAACGCGTCGCTGGTCATGAAGGCGGTCTGACACTCTCATGCGCCGGGTCGGATGCCTCGTCCTGCTTGTGGCTCTGGCGACCCTGGCGCTCATCAGTGTCGATTTCCTGCATGGCTGGACGGCGCAGGGGCCTCTTGAGCGACCGGCAACCATCGTGGTGGCTGAGGGATCGACGCTGCGCGGAACGGCGCGTCAGCTGGAGAAATTGGGCGCGATCCGTTCGGACGGCTCCTTCCTCCGGCGGGCGCGGGTTCTCGGCAGCGATGCACCCATTAAGGCCGGCGAATATGTGCTGCCGGAAGGGGTCAGCAATCGGGATATTCTCGCGCTCCTGCAGAGCGGGAAGACCGTCAATCACCTCGTCACTATTCCTGAAGGCATGCCGTCCATTCTCGTGCATGAGCGACTGATGGCGAATAAGGAGCTGACTGGTACCGTCCCCGTGCCGGCGGAGGGCTCCGTCCTGCCGGACAGCTATGCTTACAAGAAGGGCGAGACCCGGGCCGCCGTTTTGGCGCGGATGCAGAAGGCCATGAGCGGCTATCTCGCGCAGGCGTGGGCAAAGCGCGGCAAGGACATCGTCGTGAAGACGCCCGAACAGGCGATCACATTGGCCAGCATCGTCGAGAAGGAAACCGCAATCGCGGCTGAGCGGCCGATCGTCGCGGGCGTCTACCAGAACCGGTTACGCACCGGCATGATGCTTCAGGCGGATCCGACGATCATCTATCCGATCACTAAGGGCAAACCGCTTGGTCGGCGCATCAGGCGATCCGAAATCACGGCGGTGAATGACTATAACACCTATGCGATGACCGGTTTGCCCAAGGGACCGATCGCAAATCCGGGCCGCACGTCCATCGACGCCGTGCTTAATCCCGCGGCGACCAAGGCGCTCTATTTCGTTGCCGATGGCAAGGGCGGGCATATTTTTGCGAACACGCTCGAAGAGCATAATCGCAATGTGCGGGACTGGTTCAAGATCCGCAGAGCGCGTGGCGAGATCGAATAGATCTTAGCCTAGCAGCCCTTCGCGGCCTGCTGATGCTCGAACCAGATTTCAAAAAGCGCCACCGCGACGATGAACAGGGGAAAAAGCGCAGTGGTCCAACCCCTCTACGGATGGCGGATGACACCTATCATGTGCAATTCGCTTCCGGAGCTCCCGGTGCCGATGCTAGGGAAGCGCAAATTCGCACGACGCAAGGAGCAATAGAATGATCGGGCAGCAGGTTCCGGATATTTGCCTCAAGACGCGCGTGCGCGATGAGACTGTTGGCGGCTCCAATCCGTTCCGCTGGCAGGATGTTCAGACGGGCGAGCTTTTCGCCAAGGGGCGGCATGTCGTCTTTTCGCTGCCCGGTGCGTTCACGCCGACCTGCTCGAACAGTCAGTTGCCCGGCTACGAGGCGCTGCACGGTGCCTTTCTCGCCGCTGGCGTGGAAGATATCTCCTGCATTTCCGTCAATGATGCCTTCGTCATGTACCAGTGGGGCAAGACGCAGGGCGTGAAGAACGTGAAGCTGCTGCCGGATGGGTCGGGCAATTTCACCCGCCGGATGGGCATGTTGATCAACAAGGATCATCTGGGTTTCGGCTTTCGTAGCTGGCGTTACGCCATGGTGATCGACGATGGCGTGATTTCGCAGATGTTCGTGGAGCCGGGCTGCAATGACTGCGGCACGGACGAAGATCCTTATGGCGCCACCGCGCCTGAGCCCGTTCTGGAATGGGTGCAGGCGCATCCTGCGAGGGCCAGGGCCAACGCCTGAACATGGCGGCAGCCGACGGTCCGATCATCGTCACGGCGACGATGACTCCGGCAGACTTCGCCTGGGCGGATGACTTGAGACGGCGCTGGTTCCCGCCCGAGCGCAATCGGGTGTCTGCGCATATCACCTTGTTTCACCACTTGCCTCCCTCTGGCGAACGGGAGCTCAGGGCGCTGCTTGCTGATCTGACGCAATCAAAGCCCCCGGCCGCTCGGATCGACCGACTGCTCAATCTGGGCGGTGGTGTCGCCTTCCATGTCGATAGTCCCAATCTGCTGGCGATCCGGGCGGAAATCGCGGAACGATTCCACGGCCTGCTGACTCCTCAGGATGCGGGGAACACGCGTCTGCACATTACGGTGCAGAACAAGGTGTCGGCCCAGACAGCGCGAGAAACGGCCGCCACGCTGGCAGCCGATTTCCAGCCTCGTTCTCTCGGTATTTCAGGCCTTGCTTGCTGGCACTATGAGGGCGAGCCGTGGGCACCGATCGCCGAGTATAAGTTTCGCGGGTAACCGAGCGACCTTCAGGCCAACAGGAAATCATCTGGGAAAGTGGTAGCGGAGGAGGGACTTGAACCCCCGACACGCGGATTATGATTCCGCTGCTCTAACCAGCTGAGCTACTCCGCCCCATGGCGCCCGGTCGGTTGCTCCGGGCAGGGCCGGCGCCGTCATGCGGGCCGGAGCGGGCGCTATACGCAGCCCGCCTCAGCCGGTCAATGGCTCAAAAAGGCGTCTGTTCAACTCACCGTTTCTACCGCCGCGTCCTTCAGCGGCACGCCGGGATCTGCGATCCTTTCGGCATCCATAAGCGTCCCGGCTTCAATGAGTTTGCGCGCCTGCACATAGTCCTTCATCGCGTTGACGCAGTCGATGGATATGATGCGGCCTTCCCGCAGATAGACCACGGAAAAGCTGCGCGTTGCAGGATCGCCGCGTTGCACATGCCTGTCATGGCCCAGATTCAGGCCCGCGGATTGCAGCTTGAGGTCGTACTGGTTGGACCAGAACCACGGAATCGCATGATAGGCCGTGGGGTTGCCGCAAATGTCCGCAGCCGCCGTGGCGGCCATGTCATGCGCATTTTGCACGCTCTCCAGCCGGATGGCCGCGCCGCCCGCGAAGCTGTTGGCATGGGCCGCACAGTCGCCGATTGCGTACACATCTGGCAGGGACGTGCGGCAGTATATGTCCACGTCCACGCCGTTCCCGCCCTGCGCACCCGCCGCGAGCAGGGGCGCAACTGCCGGAACAATGCCGATCCCTGCGATGACCATGTCGGCCGGCAAAACCTCCCCATTGTGGAGGCGCACGCCGGTCGTGCGCGTGCCATTGCCTGTGATGCAGTCGACCGCTTGGCCGGTCAGTATCGTAACGCCTTTGGCGCGGTGCTCCGCTTCGTAGAATGCCGAAAGCTCCGGCCCGGCAACCCGTGCCAGGACCCGGTCCTGCGCCTCGACGAGCGTGACAGTGCAGCCCAGTTTGGTCAGCACGGCCGCCGCTTCCAGCCCGATATAGCCGCCGCCGATTACGACAACCTGCCGCGCGCCGCCATCCAGCTCTGCCATCACCCGGTCGGCATCCGCCTTGTCGCGGACATAGTGAATGCCCGCGAGATCAGCGCCGGAGCAGGTCATCCGGCGGGGATCGCCGCCCGCCGCCCAGATAAGTTTTCCGTAGGAGAGGGACTGACCGTCGTCGAGATCGATACGGTGAGCGTCTGCATCGACAGCGGTCGCGACACTGCCCGTTCGGAAAGTGATGTTGCGTTCCTGCCAGAACGCCGCCGGGCGAATCAGAATGCGCTTGAACGGCTTGTCCCGCGCCAGATATTCCTTTGAGAGCGGCGGCCGCTCATAGGGCAGGGTCGCTTCCCGCCCGACGACCATGATCGAGCCAGTGAAGCCCCGCTGCCGCAGTGCGATCGCCGCCTGCGCTCCGCCATGGCCGGAGCCGACAATGATCACATCTGCGTGTTCAGTGGCCATTTCTCTCGTTCCCCGGTTCAGTTCGTCAATAGACCACAACAGAGCGGATGCTCTCGCCGGCGTGCATGAGGTCGAAGCCCTTGTTGATCTCTTCGAGGGTAAGGACATGGGTAATCATCGGGTCGATCTCGATCTTGCCGTTCATGTACCAGTCGACGATCTTGGGCACATCGGTGCGGCCTTTGGCCCCGCCGAACGCGGTGCCACGCCAGTTGCGGCCAGTGACAAGCTGGAAGGGCCGCGTGCTGATCTCCTTGCCCGCCTCGGCTACGCCTATGATGATGCTGGTGCCCCAGCCGCGGTGGCACGCCTCGAGCGCGGTGCGCATCACTTCGGTGTTCCCCGTCGCGTCGAAGCTGTAGTCGGCACCGCCGTCAGTCAGTTCCAGCACTTTCGCGATGGTCTCCTCGCGCGACAGACCTTTGCTGTTGAGGAAGTGCGTCATGCCGAAGCGACGCCCCCATTCCTCACGGTCGGGGTTGATGTCGACACCGATGATGCGGTCCGCGCCGACAAGTTTCGCGCCTTGAATGACGTTGAGGCCGATCCCGCCGAGGCCGAACACGACAACATTCTCGCCGGCTTGCACCTTGGCCGTGTTCACGACCGCACCCACGCCCGTGGTGACGCCGCAACCGATGTAGCAGCTTGTCTTGAAGGGGGCGTCCTCGCGGATCTTCGCCACTGCGATCTCGGGCAGCACAGTGAAGTTCGAAAAGGTCGAGCAGCCCATATAGTGGAAGATTGGCTGCCCCTTGTAGCTGAAGCGCGTGGTGCCGTCCGGCATCAGGCCCTTGCCCTGCGTCGTGCGGATCGCGGTGCAGAGGTTTGTCTTGCCGCTGAGGCACGACTTACACTGGCGGCATTCCGGCGTGTAAAGGGGGATGACGTGATCGCCCGGCTTCACACTGGTGACGCCTACGCCGACTTCGCGCACGATACCCGCGCCTTCATGGCCCAGCACGCTTGGGAAGATGCCTTCGCTATCCAGTCCGTCGAGCGTGTAGGCGTCCGTGTGGCAGATGCCCGTCGCCATGATCTCGACAAGGACTTCGCCGGCTTTCGGGCCTTCAAGGTCCAGCTCGACGATTTCCAGCGGCTTCCTGGCTTCGAATGCCACTGCGGCACGGGTCTTCATTGGTCATCTCCATCTCGTTCGGAGCGAAATCAATCAGCTACCGACAGCGTTTGGCTAAAGCGAGATCGGCGGCGCAACACAACAGGCAAATCACTTAGGCCATCCGTGCATTCGCCCGCCACCCGCACCTGGGACTGTGGCCGCGTTGCAACAGATCGTTCCGGCTAGGAATTATTTCTGTTTCCTCAACGGAAAGGCGCGGGCCGCCCATCTTGCCGGATGAGAACCATGGAAAATGGCTCATTTTGAAGAGGGGAATCTGATGGCGATCAATCTAGTTATTGCGGGCCTTTATGCGTCTGCGGCCTCGCTGGCCGTGACTGCGGCGCCCGCCCCAGGCCAGGTCAGGACATTCGACATTTCCAGCCAGGCGGCGTCGAGCGGCGTGCCTGAGCTTGCGCGTCAGGCCGACGTTCAGATCATTGCCAGCGAGCGTATGATCCGTGGACTGCGCACCGCAGCCGTTCGGGGCAACATGCCGGTGAACGAGGCTCTGGATCGCCTGCTGAGCGACACGGGTCTCCGCGCGACCTCCACTGACGGGCGGACGTTCGTTCTCGCGCAGAACATGGCGGCTCCGGCCCATTCCGGCAACGCAGCCGTTGCCGTGACGGCCGGCGCTCTCCAGTCCGCAGGCGCCGCGGCAGGGGCTGCCAGCCTCCCGCAATCGAATGCAACTGATGACTCCAATCAGCAGATCGTGGTCACCGGTTCGCGCGTCATCACCAACGGCAATAACTCGCCTTCGCCCGTGACGGTCGTTTCCACCGAGCAGCTACAGAATGTCGCCCCTTCCAACATTCCGGACGGCCTCAACAAGCTGCCGGTGTTCTCTGGCTCTAACAACCAATCCAGCTTCGGCGCTGCAGAGCGCAACTTCTCCGGTAACTATCTGAACCTGCGTAACGTGGGCGCTGGTCGTTCGCTCATCCTGTTCGACGGAAAGCGCTTCCCGCCGACGACGACCGACAACCTGATCGACATCAACACCATTCCGCAGCTGCTCATCCAGCGCGTGGACGTGGTGACCGGCGGCGCTTCCGCGGTTTACGGCTCGGACGCGATCACCGGCGTCGTTAACTTCGTCATCGATCGCAAGTTCAACGGCTTCAAGGTCAATGTCCAGGGCGGTCTTTCCGGGCGAAATGACAACGCCTCCTACCGCATTGGCGGGGCATGGGGCACAGATCTGTTCGATGGCCGCGGTCACTTCGAGGCCAGCCTCGAGCATTATGATTCCGAAGGCATCGATAGCAAGCTGAGCCGCGAATATGGCCGCAGGGTCTACTCCACTCAGGGCGCCGGCACCGCCGCCAATCCCTACCGCGTCGTCACCGACACGCGCCTCACCAACTTCAGCCGCTTCGGTATCATCAAAAATATGCCGAACACGGTCGTGGGCGGCAGCGGCCCCTACAATGATTTCGTTTTCGGCGGCCCGAACAACACGCTGCGTCGCTTTGCTCACGGCACGCCCACCGGTTCGTCTGGCGTCGAGAGCGGCGGCGACGGCACGTTCTACGATTCCACCTTGCAGGCATCGCTGCGGTCGAGCCAGGCTTATGCCCGCTTTGACTTCGATGTGAGCGATAGCGTCCACTTCTATGCGCATGCGAGCGGCACCAAGTCGTTCAACCAGTTCTCTAAGGAAGAGAACGTCATCAACAACCTGGCGATGTCGGCCAGCAACCCGTTCCTGCCCCAGGAATATCGCGATGCGATGGCGGCGGCAGGTCAAACGACGTTCCGCTATGCCAAGCAGATGACGGAGGTGCCGCGTCTCACGCCGACCGCCTGGATCAAGAGCTACTTCACTCAGGCCGGGCTAGAAGGGCGGCTCGGCACATTCAACTGGGATATTGCCTATTCGCATAGCCAGTCCAGGCAGCGCGTGGCGACGGTTGCCAATATGAGCTTGGGTCGGCTCTATGCCGCGCTGGATGCGGTACGGGCGCCGAACGGACAGATCGTCTGTAATGTCACGCTGACCAATCCGGGCCTCTACCCCGGATGCGTCCCTATGAACCCGTTCGGCGAGAAGACCATCACCAAGGAAATGCAGGATTATGTTCTGCAGGATACCTATTTCCGCCTGAAGAACACGATGGATGATCTCGCCGGCAGCATCTCGGGCGACGTCTTCAATACCTGGGCCGGCCCCGTCCGTATGGCGCTGAGCGGCGAATATCGCGTCCTCAAGATGGATCTCGTCAGCGATGCGCAGCCGACCGAGCGCCTGAACTGCACGGGTCTTCGTTTCGGAAACTGCACTGCTAACACCCAGCTTTACGCGTCGAACGTGGTGGGCGACCAGCGCAATCGGCAGCAGAAGATTTCCGAA
This sequence comes from Sphingobium sp. CR28, assembly GCF_052327305.1. Taxonomy (GTDB): domain Bacteria; phylum Pseudomonadota; class Alphaproteobacteria; order Sphingomonadales; family Sphingomonadaceae; genus Sphingobium. Next base: position 2,859,216 of record NZ_CP182486.1, read on the forward strand.
GGCGCAGTCGAGGTCGATATTCCGCTGCTGTCCGACTTCGTGATCGCCAAGTCGCTGAATCTCAACGCTGCCGGCCGTTACACGCACTACAACACCAGCGGCAGCGTGAAGACGTGGAAGGTCGGTCTCGACTGGCACCTGAATGACGAACTGCGCTTCCGCGCTACGCGTTCGCGTGACATTCGCGCACCTAACCTGAACGATCTCTACGCACCGGTGAACGTCAATCCGTCGGGCTTCAACGATCTGCACACGGGTGGCATCACCGCTACGGTGCCGGTTGAAAGCGCTGGCAACCCCAATCTGGTGCCAGAAGTCGCGCAGACCTTTACGGTCGGCGGCGTCTATCGCCCGGCTTGGCTGCCCGGCTTCAGCCTCGCGGTCGATTACTACCAGATCAGAATGAAGAACGCGATTGGCGGCGTGTCGGGCAGCAACGCATCGGTGCAGCGCGAGTGCGAAACCAGCAACGGCACCTCGGTGCTGTGCGACCTGATTTCTCGTCCGCTGCCGTTTGCTGATCGCAGCCCCGCCAACTTCCCGACCCGCGCCTTCTCGCGCTCGTTGAATCTGGCGACGCTGTACACGCGCGGCATCGACGCGGAAGCGAACTACAACACGACGTTGGGCGCAGGTAACCTCAACCTGCGGGGTCTCCTTGCCTGGCAGCCCAAGCTGGAGCAATCCAACTTCCCGGGTTCGCCGACGCTTAACCGCGCGGGCGCAGCGGGCCTGCCATCGGTTCGCATTACCGGCTTCATCAATTATGATATCAACAACTTCTCGATCAATCTGCAGGAGCGGTGGCATAACTCAACGCGCCGGAGCAGCGATCCGACGCTGGTTTTCGATGCGCCTCGCGTTGCCGCCCGTGCCTATACGGACATGACCTTGTCCTACCGTTTGAAAGCGGCCAACGACATGTCGGCACAACTTTTCGTGACAGTGCAGAACCTGTTCGATCAGGATCCTTATCCGGTCGTGGGTGTCGGTGCCCCCAGCACGGTGCCGGGCTTCTTCGTGCCGGTTACCAATGGTGACGATCCGATCGGCCGCTACTTCACGGCCGGCGTTCGCTTCCGCTTCTGATACCCAACCTGGGGGAGGCACTGCCTCCCCCTTTTCATTGATGGATCGTTCATGACGCCGACCCGCTTCGCTTCGCTTTTCATCGCGCTCGCCTGTTCTTCGATGGTCCTGACCGGCGAGGCGGCAGCCGCCATCAAGGACGAGGTTTGGGGCACCATGCAGGATGGCAAGCCGGTCCACCGCTTCACCTTGACCAATGCTTCAGGCGCCCATGTTTCCGTGATGGAGCTGGGCGCGGCGGTGACGGAAATTTGGGTGCCGGATCGCGCGGGCAAGCTGGCGGATGTTGTGCTCGGGTTCGACAAGCCGACCGACTATAACACCAATAACTCGCCGCAGTTCGGTCTCGTTATCGGCCGCTATGCCAACCGTATCGTCGGCGGCACGATCAAGCTCGGCGGCAAGGAATACAAGCTTACAACGGCCGGTCGCGGAAACTCCAGCATGCATGGCGGACCGGAAGGCTTCGGCACGCGGCTGTGGAAAGGCGCGAAGGTTCGCACCAGCGAAGGCGAAGGCGTGCGCTTCTCGCTGCTCAGCCCCGATGGCGATCAGGGTTTTCCAGGCGAGATGCGCGCCAGCGTCACTTACGTCTGGACCAACGACAATCGTCTGTTGATCGACTATTCGGCGACCACGACCAAGCCGACCGTCGTAAACCTCACCAACCACAGCTACTTCAATCTGAAGGGCGCAGGGAATGGCAACATTCTCGACCAGCGTTTAAAACTCGGCGCCGATTTCTATATGGATGCGGAGCCGGACAACACGCCTACCGGTGAGATCCGCAAGGTCGCCGGGACACCGTTCGATTTTTCTGCCGGCAAACTCATCGGGCGGGATATCGACGCCAAGGACCCGCAGATGGTCCAGAACCGCGGCTACAACGTCCACTATATCCTGCGTAATTCCACAATTCCTGGCACGGTGGCGGAAGCGGCGGAACTCAGCGATCCCGCATCTGGCCGGACGCTGCATATGTACACCACCGAACCGGGTGTGATGCTCTACACGGCCAATTTCATCAGCACGGATCGTCTGATGAAAGGCGGCGTAAAATATCCGCTGCGGGCCGGTGTCGCGCTTGAAACCCAGCACGCTCCTGACTCGCCGAACCGGCCGCATTTCCCTAGCACCACGCTGCTCCCCGGCCAGACCTTCAAGAGCCGCACCATCTTCGCGTTCAGCGCCTCGCCTGCTCAATAAGTTACCGATCCGCCCCGCTTGCCGCGTGCGCCGGCCGCGGGCATATCTTCCGGAAACGGCATCTAGTGAACCGGAGGAGAGGGTATGCACGCGTCGAGACGGGATCTCTTGAAAGGCAGTCTGGCGCTGGGGGCAACCGCGCTTGCTGCTCCCGGCTTCGCTCAGGACTGGGCGCCGTCCCTTCGATATCCCGATCCTTCCGTCCACAGTATCGACAAGCGCTTCGACCGGTATCGCATCACGGTGAATGCCAATGTCGAGAGGCTCTATACCGGGTGCCGCTGGGCGGAAGGGCCGGTGTGGATCGGCGATCAGCGCCTGCTGATCTGGTCGGACATTCCCAATAACCGGATGCTCAAATATGACGAGGTGACCGATCAGGTCAGCATCTTCCGGTCCCCCTCGAATAACTCGAACGGGCTGACGCGCGACAGGGAAGGGCGTCTTATTGCCTGTGAGCATCTCACGCGCCGCGTCACGCGCACTGAGCATGACGGCTCGATAACCGTCCTGTGCGATCGCTATCAGGGCAAGCGGCTGAACTCGCCAAATGACGCAGTGGTCAAATCGGATGGCTCGATCTGGTTCACTGATCCCGCCTTCGGCATCATGGGCTGGTACGAGGGTGACAAGGCCCCGCAGGAACTGCCGACCAACGTTTATCGCATCGACGGTAAAACAGGCGCGGTCACGCTCGTCGCAGAAGGGATCGAAGGACCGAACGGCCTCTGCTTCTCACCCGACGAGAGCAAACTCTATATCGCTGCTACGGTCAGCACGCCTAATCAGATCCTCGTCTACGATGTCGTGGGCGAGCGGCTCGCCCGCCGGCGCGTCTTCGTGGACGCCGGGAAAGACGGGACGCCGGACGGCGTGCGCTGCGATACCGACGGCAATCTCTGGTGCGGCTGGGGCATGGGCAGCGATGATCTCGATGGGGTGCGGGTGTTCGCGCCTGACGGCGATCTTATCGGACGCATTTCCCTGCCGGAGAGATGCGCGAACCTCGCTTTCGGCGGTGTGAAGCGGAACAGACTCTACATGGTCGCGAGCCACTCGCTCTACGCGCTCTACGTCAATACGCAGGGCGCAGGCTACGGCTGAGGGGAGGTAGCCCTCGCCGGAGACAGATCGGTCTGCCGCTCGATCTCACGGTTGACCTCCGCGCCGATCAGTACGGCATAAGCCGAGAGAAACAGCCACATCAGGAAGATGACTACTGCGGCGAGGGAGCCGTAAGTGGCGTTATAGTCGCTGATATTGGCGACATAGAATCCAAACCCGAGTGTGATCGCCAGCCATAGCAGGGTGGAGAGCACTGAGCCGACCGAGAGCCAGCGCCACCTCGCTGCCGTATGATCGGGCGCGAAGCGGAAGAATACCGCAAATGTGCCGCTGATAAGCAGACCCGCCAGCAACCATGTCGCGATCTGGATGAAAATCGCAGTGACCGGCCCGAGCAGGGGCGCCAGAAAGATGCGGACATAGGCAAAGAGGGAAATGGCGCTGGTGCCGACGAGCGCCACGACGACCATGCCGATCGTGATCGAAGCAGCCACAGCAGTGGAGCGGATGAAGCTCCTCGTCTCATGCTCTTCGTAGATGATGTTGAGGGCTGCCATCATGGCCGTCGCCGCGCGCATCGCGCCATAGATGGAGACCAGGAATGCGAGGATCAGGCCAATGCCGGTGGCCGCCTTGCTGCCGGTGACGACGGTGAGCAATTGGTCCTGCAGGATCGTCAGCACCTCCGGCGGCGCGATACCACGCAGGAGGTTTATACTGCCCGCCACGGTCTGCGGATCTCCCACTAGTCCGTAGATCAGTACGGTGGATGCAATGAGGGGCACGAAGGCCAGAAAGCCGTAGAAGGCGACGCCGGCCGCGAGGAGGCTGAGATTATGATAGCCCATCATGCGATAGACTTGCTTCCCGATAGACCACCAAGCTTTCGGCGGGAGCCTCGACTGCGAGCGGGCGGACGTTCCCATCTTGGTCATCGTGACGTCATCATATTGGCAGGCTGAGCTTCGTTGCGTCCTGCGCCCTGTGCGGCTTCCGCCGCCGAGAGGCGGGAGGAGAGCTCGTTTTGCATGCTGTTTGCCGCGGAGCGAAGTTTCGCATCCTGGTCCTGATAGCGTTTGTCGAAGCTCGGTTCGCTCCCGCAACCCGCGACAAACAAGGGCAGGGGAAGAGCCAACATTGCGAGACGAAAGGGCATCAATAATCCTTGCGGTAGCGCAGATTGACGCTCGATCCGCCGAAGCTGCCGACCTGACTCAGAACGGAAAGCGCACGCGACAGCGCGATTTCCAGCTGGGTCGCCGTATAGCCGCGAGCATCCGTCACGATCTCCACGTAAACGTCGTTGCTGATATACTGCCCGACTGCGAGCGATGTTCCGCGCCCCGTGTCCCCGTCCGCGCCGAGGATCCTTATGCGATCGATCCCGCCCGCCGACTGGAGGACGCCCAGCGGATTGAGGCCGCCCTTGCCGCCCCGCAGGCTGTTCAGCGATGCCGCAAGCTGCACCGCCTGAATGGCCGAAAGCTGCCCCACGGAATTGCCGAACAGGATGCGGGCCATGAGTTCGTCCTGCGGCAGCGCAGGCGTCGACGTGAAGGCAATCTGCGGATCGCCCGCCGAGCCAGTGATCGTGACCGTGATCGTCACGTCCTCCACATCACCGCTCGCGACGATGCGTAGTTCAGGGTTCGTCATCTCGCCGCCATTGAAGCGCAGGCGCCCCTCCTGAAGCTCAAAAGAATGCCCTGCGAACCCGAGAGTGCCTCGCACCAGTGTCACGCCGCCGGTGATGGCTGGTGCGCCGCTGGTTCCGCTAATCCGCATGTCGGCGGCCCATTCGGAGTTGAGGCCCATGCCGGTCACATAGATCTGGTTGTCGGCCACCACCTGCACATCCAGGCGCCAGTCGGATGGCACGCTCTGCATGGGTTCGGGCGATCCGGTGATGCGCTCGCGGCCAAGCGCGGGCTTGCGCCGCACGCCAGTGAGCGTCGCGATCTGGGATGTTCCCTGATAAGCGATGCGATAGCGCGTCTCCGGCAGGCTGATCCGGCCGCTGATCGTGGGCGGCTGGTTGGGGCCATTGACGATGCGGAGCTGACCCGATGCCCGAGCGGCGAGATCTTGACCGCTGGCGAGCTGCGCGCTCTGCATATCTATGCCCAGCTGTATGGGGAAGCCCTGAGCGCTGCTGAGCGAGACGAAACCGCTGGCGGAGACGGTGCCGTCGCCTGCCCGTGCCGTCAGGCTTTCCACTTCCATCCGGTCATTGGTGAAGCGCCCGCGCACGGCCATGTCCGTAAGGCGCGTGCCATATTGCGCATTCTCGTAGATCAGCTTGTTCGCCCGCACGACGCCGTTCAGCTGCGGCACACTCAGGCGCCCACTGAAGTCGGCGGCAAGGCCGACCGGCCCCTTCAGGCTCTGGTCGGGCAGTGCCGCGAGGGAGAACAGCACATCCGCAGGGCCGTTATAACGCACGCCGCCGGTCAGCGGAGCGCCCATCAGCCGGGTGGACCAACTCCCGGTCGCGTCCGGCAGTGGCGTGAGGTTCGCCTGCATCCGCCCGATCGCCGCGCCGCGACGACGGATCAGGGCACGCAGGTCTCCGCGTCCCGTGTCCAGCCGTCCACTGACAGTAATGTCCACCGGCTCGGACACAGCGGCGAGGCTGGTGCGAGTGAAGTCGTCAATTGTGAGCTGCGCATCCGCAGTCGGGAAGGCTTCGCTGGTCGCCTGTCCATAGTCCAGGCTGCCGCTCGCCATTCCGCCAAGCCCCATGCCCGGAGCGAAGGGGTTGAGGATCGACAGGTTGAGCTTCGCCAGGCGGGCCTTGAGCTCCATTCCCGGCCCGTAACGCCCGGCAAGCTGGAGCGTGCCCTGACCGACACCCAGCGTCGCTGGCTCAAGGGCATAGCCCTCCTTGCCGGGGCGGATCCGCATGGGGCCGCGCGTCGCGATGTCAATGCCATTGATGCGGCCGTTCAGCGCCACGCGCCACAGATCCGGCGCCAGCGCGGCATTGCCGGCGACGCGGAAGGGATAGCGCGTGCGTCCTTCCACCAGGACCTTCGCCTGCCCGGCCCCTGCGCGATAGTTCATATTCGCACGCGCCGCCGCGATGTAAAGCTCGCCGAGGCGAGTGCCCGCGAGTTGGGCATCGGCAGTGATCTGGGGCTGCTCATAGAGCACGACATCCGCCTTCACTATGGCCCGATCTACCGCTAGCCCCACTTTGCCCGGCAAGTTCGCGTCCCTTGCAGTCGCGTCAATGATCGCGCGCTGCGTGCCGGATGCGGAGGAGAGGGCGACTGTGCCGTTGATGCCTGATCCATTGGCGAGGATCTTGCCTGCGAACGGCCCGGCGGGCGTCTGGTTGATCCGCCCCGTCATGCCCACGCCTGCGAACTGCGTACCCTGCCTTATGTCGATCGCAAGCGGACCGGATGCCGTCATAACCGCTACATTGGCATCGAACGGGCCATAGTCCGTGCTGCCGTTTGCGCGGACGGCATAGGTTCCGCTATTGCCGGTAATCGTCGCGACCACATCGGCGAGTCCGACACCCATGCCGGGCCTGTCCGCTCTGGCGCGAATAACGGGGCGGTCCACGGTTCCTGTCACATCGACGCTGAGCGGACCATATTGGTCCGAACTTCCGCGCGCGGTGAAACGAACCGATCCGTCGCTGCCATAGCGACCCCGTCCGCCGGTCAGGCGGAAGTCGGGCGCTGCGACGTTTAGCCGGTCAAGCGTCGCGACGCCGTTGCTGTCATAGCCTACGTCCGCCACGATCAGAGCGTTTCCGCCCAGAAAATTGCGAAGGCCGTCGTTGACCAGGCGAGCCGAACGCGCCGTGATCCGCCCGCCCAGCCGGAAATATCCGTTCGCGCCCGACTTCAGGTCCATATTGGTTGCGATATTGAACGTGCCGATGCTCTCGACCTGATAGCCGTTGACCCGACCGTTCAGCGCGCCGGTGTAGAGCGCGGTGTTCATGTCCGCCACGACGATAGCCGTCGCGTCGATGCCGCTCGATCGCAGGTGAATATTGTCGGAGAGAAGCCGGCCATTCGCATAGGCCAGGTCTCCGTCCAGCCGCACGTTGCGCAGCAGCGGCTCGACGCTCGCATTGACGCCGCTGATCCGCTGCGCGCTGCCCGAGACCGGTATACGCCACTGCTCCTTGTCCAGCGCGGCGCTGCCGGAAATGGCGAGGCCATCCACACGCGTGGCGCCGAAGCCGATTTGCCGGGCATTGAGCGCATAGGTGAAGCGCGGCGCGGCGAAAGCGCCGTTCAGCGTGGCGTTTGCCGCGATGTCGGCGCCCGACAGGTTCGTGGCGATCACACTTGGCTTGAGCAGGCGGAAGGCTAGCTTCAGATCGCGCATTTCGCTTTGGCCAAGATCGACGATGCCGTTCGCGCCGAGCGTGAAGTTATCGCTGGAGACGCCCCCGCTCAGCGTTGCGCGCCGTTCGTTCAGAGCGGCGGTGAGGTTGATGAACGTGGCCGGTTCCAGCATCTCGCGGGCCGGGCCGGAAAGGAACAGGCCGGGGCGCACTGGCCCTTTGACGGCGAACGTGCCGTTCCGAGCGCTGATCGCTACTGCGGCGAGCTTTTCGGTACCAAGATTTCCGGAGAGCGCACCGTTCCACGCGGCCCAGTCGCCCTTGCCGTCCAGTGACAGGCTGACGGGTTGTTCCACGCCACTGTAGCTTGCCAGCACGCCGTTGGCGGGCGCGGTCACTTTCAAGTCGATGTCGAGTTTGTTGGCCTCCGGCACGGCGTCCAGCACCAGCGCGACGCGATCTCCGCCCGCCACGCCCGGCGCGGCAAGCGCAGTGCCGTTCGCCCTCAGCTGCGCCCGGCGGTCCGCTATGTGGGCGTTGCCAGCCAGACTAAGCAGATGCCGCCGACCCGTCACCGGCGGGTCGATCTCCAGCCGGCCGATCGCCAGCCGATTAATATCGATGTCGAGATCGGGAAGCAGCGGCTCGTCGCTCGGCGGTGTTGCATTGAACACCGGAAGACGGCGCAGCCGGGCCGTAGGAATGACCAGCGACCGGATATCGATATGGCTCCGCAGATATGCGAAAGGCCGGTAATCGAGATCGACTGAGGGGGCGCTCAGGAAAACGCCTTTCGGATCGCTGAGCGACAAATCCCTGATGCGCATCGAACTGAAGATCGACCCGTCGATACGGCCGATGCCGATCTTCATGCCATTTTCGAATTCCAGCGCCGTGATCTGCCGCGTGACAAAACGACGGCCGCTGTCCGTTCCCAGCCAGAGCGCGACGCTCAGCGCCACGACCACCAGCACTCCCACAATGGCGGCCAACCCGAGCGCGATCCGTCGACCCCAGGGTGCGGACTGCCGGGTCGCTTCAACGTCGGCCGGGCCGGTTGCTGCCATGTCCTGCGTGTCCGCCATCAGAACGCCTGCCCGATCGAAACATAGACGGCGACGCGCGATTCACCCGGCTTCCGGCCAATAGGTGTCGCGATGTCGAGCCGCATCGGCCCAAAATTGGTATAGAAGCGGCCGCCAATGCCGACGCCCAGCCGCCACGCGTTGAAGCCGGGGAGGCTGCTCGTATAGACTTGGCCAGCATCGACGAAACCGACGATGCCGTAGTTTCCGAAGCGATAGCGCACTTCCCCTGCGGCTTCGACCAGGCTTCGTCCGCCGATCGGCCGGGCCTCCGGGTCTTTCGGCCCCAGTTCCTGATAGCCAAAGCCCCGCACGGACCCGCCGCCACCCCCGTAGAACCGCCGCGAGGGTGCGATCTCGGCGCGCGATGCGCCGCCGATCATGCCGACGCGCGCCCGCCCGGCCAGGACGATCCCATCCGATACCCGGTAGTAGCCCGATCCCTCGATAATCGCCCGTGCATAGGTTTGCGTGCCACTGCCAAGCGACGCCTCGGGGGAGAGCTTGCCGCCGATTCGGAACCCTCGCGTGGGATCGAGAAGGGAGTCCGATGTATCGAACTGGATCTGGCCGGGCAGGGCGGCCACATAATAGGTCCGCCGACGCAACTCGCCGGCTGCGAAATTATAATCCTGTTCGTTCGTGCCGAGCAGCTCGAAGCCGTAGCTATAGGTGATGCGCTTCTGCCAGATGGGCGTGCTGTCGCGCGAGATGCGGCCCGCGAGGCGGCCCGTAAAGGCTTCATAGGCATCGAAATTGCTGTGCCGTGCATCGACGCTCAGCTCCACCGTGCGGTCCCGCTTGCCAGCGTTGGACCGCCGAAACGCCACGCCGAGGCCTTGTTCCTGCGTGCCCGCTGTCCCTTGCACGATCAGCGCGCCCTCGGGCGGGAACATGTTCCGGTGAGTCCAGCTGGCATCCACCTTGGCGCCTTGTCCGGTCGCGTAGCCGGCCTGTCCGGCAATCGAGCGCGGCGGCCCATTTTCCTGCGTGACATTGAGTATGGCGTAGTCCGTGCCGTCGCCCGCGCTGGTGCCACTGGGCTCCGGCTCGACGGAGACGACGGAAAACAGGCCCGTCGCCACCAGCGCCTGACGCAGGTCGTCGACCTTGCGGCTGTCGTAGAGCTCGCCCTTCTTGAAGCGCGCGATGACGCCGATATGCTCGGCGTCGAAGAGCGGGGGATCGCCCCTGCTGACAATGTCGCCAAAGCTGCTGCGAGGGCCGGGGGCCACTGGCAGCGTGTAGTCGCCCGTTCGGGTCTGGGCATCGAGGAGAATGTCCCGGTCGCCGATCTTGACGAACGGGTAGCCATTTCGCGGCAGCTCGATCGCGATATTCGCTTCGGCTGCCAATATGCGCTCGGCCACGATGGGTTCGCCACTTTTCGGCAGGAACGAGCGGCGGATGAGGTCATCTGGCGTTACCGCGGGGCTGTCGAACCTGATCGCGCCCAGCGAATAGCGCGGGCCAGGCGTAGCCACGAGAACGACGGTAATCGGGTCGGTGCTCTGGGCGGCCGGGAGCTCAAGGCTTCCCTGCACGGTCGAATCGAAATAGCCCTGACCGGAAAGAATATCGGCGAGCAGCTTCTGGTCTTCCTGAAGCCGCGCATTAATCATCGCGCCGTTTGCGGCCTTTCCGTCACCGTCTTCTAGCGCGGAGACGCCCCTGAATGTCGAGCGGATGCCAGCCCCATCGATCGGCGCAACAGCGCTTTTGTCGCTGAGCCGGTCGAGGCCGTCGAGCCGATAACGGTAGCGCGTCTGGGCGGCTCCCTTGTCGTCTGCTTCCGTGTAGCGACTGTCATCGAACGGTTCGACGTCAAAGGTGGCCAGCGGTGCCAGAGGCTGGTCGAGCTCCGGATCTCGCGGAGAGGGCGCGGCAAGAGCGTCCGCAGCGACCGGCGATGTCTCGGGGCGGGCAGCATTAGACTGCGCTGGACTGGACTGCGCCGGTGTCGATCCTCCGGCCGCCCTGCGATCCTGCTCGGTTTCCCACTCTTGCACCGATCCCATCGGGCGGTCCCCGTCCGCATCGATCGGCGGGATGCTGGCGTCAAACTCGTCATCGGGAATGATCGGCCCATCGGCTTCCGGTGAAGGGACGGAGCCTTGCGATGCGGCGACCGTGTCTCGCGGAGCACCCTTGGCGCCGTCCTGCGCGCGCGCCGTCGTTCCTGCCAGCGTGAGACTTACCACGACAATGGAAGCCGTCGCTGCCCCCAACCTCAACTCCAGCAATGGACCCCCGCGACCTAGCAAACTTTCCCCCTTCGCGCTTTTCCAGTCGAGAATGTGACCGAAAACCAACGCTATCGGTGGTTTAATGCATCAGCCCTCGGATTGTTTCCCTCCTGTTTCGTTAATCACCCGGTTGCGCGGGCGGGGTTCAGGCGCTCGCAGCTTTCCTACTCGTCGCTTTCATTGCTATGCCGCCGCTGTCGCAACGTCTCCTTCCCGTGCAAGGGGCGCTATTTTTTTGCTCTAAGGAGTGTAACCTTTAGAACCTTTGGCTCGAACCGGAACTCATTGAGGCGTGACGACGGAGCCGCCACCCGTTGTTCCGGCGGGGGCTGCTTCGACCGCCGGCGCTCTCCCGTGCAAGGCGTCGATTTCTGCCTGTCGCGTGCGCAGATAGCTTTCGCGAACGGTGGAGTAGGGGTCGGATGAATTTTCCCGCAGGTCGCGGATCGCCTCGTCCGCTTCGGCGCGTTCATCGATCAGGCGCACGACCGTCGTGGGTATGGCGAACTTCGGATCGTTGAAGGGGGCACCCACCACTGCCGGCATGACAGAGAGGTCCGCCATCCGGCCGACGAGGTCGCGAAGAGTCGTCGGACCAATGAGAGGCAGATACATGAACGGGCCGGACTTCACGCCATAATAGCCGAGCGTGTAGGCAAAGCCGTTGTTTCGGCGAGGCAGATTGAAGGGCCGCTTCTTGGAGACATCGAACAGGCCCGCGACGCCAATGGTGGAGTTGATGGCGAAGCGGCCGATCGTCTCGGCGCTCTTGCCGGGCTTCAGCTGCAGCAGATAGTTGAGCGCAACGACCGGTTCCTGAAGATTGCTCAGCAGGTTCCGCAGACCGCTGCGTATAGGGCTGGGCACGCTCTTCTTGTAGGCGACCGCCACTGGTCCGGTGACTGCTTTGTCGACGGATTGAATGGCAGAGAAGGCCTCGACATTGAGAGACTGGAGCGGGTCCTCTGGCGGCGCATCCGGTCTCGCGGTGACCACGAGGTCCTCGTCTTGGTTAGGAGCGTCGCCCTGGGCAGCGGGGGCAGTTGTTGCGGACAGCAAAGGCGGTGCGACACGCGGAGCTTCGCTTGTGGGGACTTGGGTCGCAGGAGGCGGCGGCACTGCCGATCCGGCCTGAAGGCCGGCCAGCGGCAGCGCAAGAACGAGGGCGGGAATTGTCATGCAGTCATTGCTCCGGTGAGCGCGGCTGGGCCTCGGGCTTCGGCGACGAGGGAAGGCTCGCCGGGGGCCGCTCGCCAGACCTGTCCGATCCTTTGTCGGTCCGAGTCCGGCAGTCGCGCAAGGATCGTGAGATAGGGCAGCGCGATCTCTATGGAAACAGGGAAAAGTGCGAAGGGGTTTAGGTCGTTCCCCTGCCTACATCCTGATCCCGGAGCTGCGTGAAATGACCAATTGCCGCCGTTCCCCGCTGTGCTAACCTGACCGGCAAGACAAATTGCCCAGAGACTGCAACGCATCGGGCCGTTCCGCATTCTTGCAAAGATGGGTCCCGGGCGACGTGGACGGGAAGAGATTGGCGATATGCTATGGCGACATCAGAGGAATTTGCCGTGTCCCGGCGCGGAGTGATTGTGGGAGGCACAGCCTCAGTTGCGGCGATGGCGATTGCTCCGTCTGGCGTGGGCGCGGCCGAGAACGCGCCGCAGGCAGCGGCCGTGCCGAAGGCGAAAATGGCGCTGGACGTAAATGGCAAGGTTCACGAGCTGGAGCTCGATACCCGGACGACCTTGCTCGACGCCCTGCGTGAGCATCTGCAGCTGACGGGCACCAAGAAGGGCTGCGATCACGGGCAGTGCGGTGCTTGTACGGTCATCGTCGATGGGCGCCGGATCAACAGCTGCCTTTCCCTCGCGGTGATGCACGAAGGCGAGAAGATCACGACGATCGAGGGTCTCGGCCTTCCGGGCTCTCTTCATCCGATGCAAGAGGCCTTCATTGCGCATGATGGCTTTCAGTGCGGCTATTGCACCCCAGGGCAGATCTGTTCGGCCGTGGCCGTATTGGACGAGATTGCGGCGGGCATCCCCAGCCATGTGACCGGCGATCTCATGGATCGGCCAAAAGTGACAGGGACCGAACTGCGCGAGCGAATGAGCGGCAATATCTGCCGCTGCGGCGCCTACTCCAATATCATCGATGCCATAAGCGACGTTGCCGGGGTCAAGGCATGAGGAGCTTCACCTATGAGCGCGTCGATAGCGTCGCTGAGGCAACGGCCGCTTTTTCCCGCACCCGAGGGGCGCGCTTCATAGCCGGCGGCACCAATCTCCTCGATCTCATGAAGCTGGAGATCGAGACTCCCGCTCATCTTATCGACGTGAGCCGGCTGGGCCTCAACAAGATCGAGCCGACGAGCGATGGCGGGCTGCGCATCGGCGCGATGGTGCGCAATACTGATCTGGCGACCGATCCGCGGGTTCGGAAAGATTATGCCCTTCTCTCCCGCGCGCTGGTGGCGGGCGCCTCCGGCCAGCTCAGAAACAAGGCAACGACTGCCGGCAATCTGCTTCAGCGCACGCGATGCCCTTATTTCTACGATACGAACCAGCCGTGCAACAAGCGCAGGCCGGGGAGTGGATGTGCGGCACTGGATGGCTTCAGCCGACTGCATGCCGTGGTCGGTGCGAGCGAGGCGTGCATCGCCACGCATCCCAGTGACATGGCTGTCGCGATGCGGGCGCTCGACGCTGTGGTCGAGACAGTCGATCCGGCAGGGAAGGCCCGTTCGATCCCGCTGGACGGGCTTTATCGTGCCCCCGGCGATACGCCGCATCTCGAAACCGTCCTGGCACCCGGCGAACTGATAACCGCCGTCACTCTTCCCAAGCCGGTCGGGGGCACGCACATCTACCACAAGGTTCGCGATCGGGCGTCCTATGCGTTCGCCCTGATTTCAGTGGGGGCGATCGTCCAACCCGATGGCTCCGGCAGGGTCGCGGTGGGCGGCGTCGGGTACAAACCCTGGCGCGTCGAGAGCGCGGAGAGTGCTCTGCCACGCGGCGCGAAGACTTTCACAGCGGGACTTCTTGCTGGCGCGAAACCGACGCGTGAAAACGCCTACAAGCTGCCCTTGGTGGAGCGCACGATCCAGAGCGTGCTGATACAGGCGAAAGGCTGAGACATGAAGTTCGAGACGCCCGCCACCGAAAATCCCATTGATCGGCTCATCGTCGTCGGGAAAGCGACAAGTCGCATCGATGGCCCGCTCAAGACAAGCGGCACCGCGCCTTACGCTTATGAGCAGCATCATGCTGGGCCAAATCAAGCTTATGGCTACATCGTTGGTTCCGCGATCGCCAAGGGGCGCATCGCGTCGATGGATACGAGCCTCGCAGAAGCGGCACCGGGCGTGCTTGCTGTCGTCACCGCCGCCAACGCCGGGAAATTGGGCAAAGGTGACTTTAATACGGCGCATCTTCTGGGTGGGCCGGATATCCAGCATTATCATCAGGCAATCGCGATTATCGTTGCCGGGACTTTCGAGCAGGCGCGCGCTGCCGCATCGCTGGTCCGGGTGCAGTATGACCGTGCCCGAGGCAATTTCGATCTTGCCAAATCACTCGACGGTGCTGGCAAGCCCCCGGCCGCGTTCGGCACGGAGCCGGAGAGTCGCGTGGGGGATTTTGATACCGCTTTCGCGGAGGCCCCTGTGACGCTGGATGCGCGTTACACGACACCTGACCACAATCACGCGATGATGGAGCCGCATGCGAGCATCGCAAGCTGGGAAGGCGACAAGCTCACTTTGTGGACATCGAACCAGATGATTGCCTGGTCCGCTGGCGACATGGCGAAGACGCTCGGTATCCCCCGGGAAAACGTCCGGCTGGTCTCACCCTATGTCGGGGGCGGCTTCGGCGGGAAATTATTCATCCGATCCGATGCCTTGCTCGCCGCGCTCGGGGCACGCGCTGCAGGGAGGCCCGTGAAGGTGGCGCTCCCGAGGCCTTTCATCATCAACAACACGACCCATCGCCCCGCGACGATTCAGCGCATCAGGCTTGGGGCTACCTCGGACGGCAAGCTGACTGCGATCGGGCATGAGAGCTGGTCGGGAGATCTGGAAGGCGGTGGCGCTGAAACCGCCGTCGCTCAGACCCGTCTGCTCTATGCCGCGCCCAATCGCATGACGGCGATGCGGCTGGCTGTGCTCGACTTGCCGGAAGGAAACGCCATGCGCGCGCCGGGTGAGGCTCCGGGGCTGATGGCCCTTGAGATTGCGATTGATGAAATGGCTGAAAAGCTCGGAATGGATCCGGTTACGTTCCGCATTCTCAACGACACGCAGGTCGATCCCGAAAAGCCAGAACGTCCCTTCTCGCAGCGTAAGCTGAACGAATGTCTGCAAATCGGTGCCGACAAGTTCGGTTGGAAAGCTCGTAATCCCAAGCCCGGCGTCACACGCGAGGGGCGGTGGCTTATCGGGATGGGCGTCGCTGCGGCCTTCCGCAACAATATCAACGAAAAGTCCGCTGCACGGGTGCGGCTTAATCGTGCAGGACGAGTTCTGGTCGAGACCGATATGACCGACATCGGTACCGGCACTTACACGATCATTGCTCAGACGGCTGCAGAAATGCTGGGCCTGCCAATCGACAGTGTGGACGTGCGTCTAGGCGATTCGCTTTATCCGGCCTCCTCTGGGTCGGGGGGACAGTGGGGCGCCAACAGTTCGACCGCTGGTGTATACGCAGCCTGCGTGAAGTTGCGCTCGACGATTACCCAGAAGCTCGGTCTCAATTCTGCTGATGCCGTGTTCGAAAAGGGACAAGTAAGGTCCGACGGTCGCCGCATCCCGCTAACCAAGGCATCTGCGGATGGCGACATCGTTGCTGAAGATCTCATGGAATATGGCGATCTGGCGGAAAAGGTTCAGCAGTCGACGTTCGGCTCCCATTTCGTGGAGGTAGCGGTAGACGCTGCCACGGGGGAAATCCGCGTGCGCCGGATGCTGGCGGTTTGCGCGGCGGGGCGTATTCTCAACCCCAAGACCGCGCGCAGCCAGGTCATTGGCGCGATGACAATGGGGGTGGGCGCTGCCCTCATGGAAGAACTCGCGATCGACAAAAGATACGGCTTCTTCGTGAACCACGACCTTGCTGGCTATGAAGTGCCCGTCCATGCCGACATTCCAAGTCAGGACGTGGTCTTCCTGGACGAGGTTGACCCGATGGTTTCGCCCATGAAAGCCAAGGGCGTCGGGGAACTGGGTATATGCGGTGTCGCCGCGGCGGTCGCCAACGCGGTGTACCACGCCACGGGCGTGCGCGTGCGCGACTATCCGGTCACGCTCGACAAACTTCTCGACAAGCTGCCTGCGTTGGCATGATGAGCCGCAGTCAGCTTATGTCTTCGGGGTGGTCGATGTCCCTCAATTCGGCGGGATCGGCGCGGACCAGTTTGGCATCGGAAAACAGCGCTCTCCCGCCCTTGTCGCCCTGCATCGCGCGCAGCCGATCAAAATATGCCCTGCCGAACAGCGCTGGCGGCATAGCTACGCTATCCCCTGATGACGCGACGATCGACGATTGGTCGGGGTCGAAGCTGGCCAGGAGCGCAACGAAATGTCGCGGCGTGACAAACGGCATGTCGGCCAGCACCACAAGCGCAGCATCCGCGCCGACCGCTTCCGCCCGTTCAATCCCCAGCGCCAGCGACGAGGACAGTCCCCGTCCCGGATCGCGATTGATGACAATGTCGAAGTCGAGACCTGTCAGGCTTTCTATCAATGGGCTTTCCTCCCGGCAGATGGCGATCCGCCAGCCCAGCTTCATTGCCGCCAGCCGCGTTGCGACATGCAAGCCGAGCGGCACGCCATCGAGAGGCGCAAGCAGCTTGTCCTCGGTCCCGAACCGCTTTGACTGCCCTGCTGCCAGTAGAAGGAGGGCCACTGTGGCCGGTTCGATCATTGCTGATTCTCCTCTGGCGAATGATACGCCACCTCTCGCGGACGGTCGGCGATAATGAGGGGCCTTGCAACCTCTCCGGAAGACATTCTGCACTTCCTTCTGCGTTGCTCGGCCGAGGGGCAGGAGACTGTCCTCGTCACATTGGTCGGGATCGAGGGAGCGTCGCCCAGGGCAATCGGCGCTCAGATGGCGATCGCGGCAAGTGGCGACTATTTGGGCTCTTTCTCTGGTGGCTGCATTGAGGCTGCGGTCGTCGCCGAAGCGCTGGATGCGCTGACGGAGGGGCGGTTACGGACGGTGCGCTTCGGCACGGGCTCCCCTTATCTCGACATTCGCTTGCCCTGTGGCGGCGGGATCGACCTTCTGTTCGTGCCTCGGCCCGATTCGGCGTGTATTGCGAGAACGATCGAAAAACTGGATGCGCGCCGGCCCGCTGCATTATCCTTCGGGGATACAGGCATCGCGCAGCACGAGGCATTTGTAGCCACAGGCTGGTCCGGCGAAAACTTCGTGCTGGCCTATACGCCGCGATTGCGCATCGTCGCGATTGGTCAGGGAGAGGAACTGACCGCCGTCGCCCGGTTCGCGCATGCCTTCGGCGCAGACGCGCTTGCCCTGTCTCCCGCGCGGCGGGATATCGCACTTTTGCATGCACAGGACATTGCCGCCGAACTTCTTCCGTCTCGCGGCGCGCTGCCCGCTCTACGTTCGGACCCCTGGACTGCGATCATTTTCCTGTTTCACGACCGGGACTGGGAAGAGTCGCTGATCCCTTGGGCTCTGGCGCTTCCCAGCTTTTACATTGGTGCACTGGGCAGCAAGCGGTCGCACTCTGTACGAACGGAGATGCTTCTGTCGAAAGATGTGTCGCAGGATGCTGTCAGCGCACTGCGTTCGCCTGTCGGCCTTATTCCCTCGACGAGGGACCCGGCGACGCTTGCCGCATCGATCCTCGCCGAGGTCGTCCAATGCTATGCGACGGACGCAGCTCTGGGGCTGAGCGTTTACCAGGAGAAATATGAGGCTGGTTCAGCCTAGCTCATACCGGACATATCGCCGGAGAGGCTATGTGGCTCCCTGAGTAGGATTCGAACCTACGGCCGCTCGATTAACAGTCGAGAGCTCTACCGCTGAGCTATCAGGGAGCAGCCCGGCTGACCGGGCGAGGACGCGCCTATAGCAGCGCCTTTCCGCGATTGGCAAGCCCCCTCAGGTGATGAATTGTTCAGCCGCGATCCGGTCGTCCAGCGTATGTCCAGGATCGAAAAGAAGCGTGAGCGGCATTGCGAAATCTATCGCGACGACGACTTCGGCGACGTCGCGGACTTCGCGCTGATCGGCTACGGCTGAGACGGGTCGTTTTTCCGGATCGAGAACACTGAAGCGCACGCGGGTCCTCTCGGGGAGGATTGCGCCACGCCAGCGACGGGGGCGGAACGGACTGATGGGAGTGAGAGCCATGAGCGCGCTGCCGAGCGGAAGAATCGGCCCTTGTGCCGATAGGTTATAGGCCGTCGAACCTGCCGGCGTAGCGACCAGCGCGCCGTCGCAGACAAGTTCCGGGATGACGACACGGTCGTTCACTGCCACTTCCAGCCATGCGGTCTGACGGGTCTCTCGCAGAAGCGACACTTCGTTGATGGCCGGCATGGACATCCGCTGTCCCGCCACCGTGGTCGCGGTCATACGCAGCGGATTGACCTTGAACGCTTTGGCCTTGGCGAGGCGCTGCTCCAGCCCCTCCAGGCGCCATTCGTTCATCAGGAAGCCCACGGTCCCCAGGTTCATTCCGAACACCGGCAGGATCCGCAGACTCTCCAGCATGGTATGGAGGACCTGAAGCATATAGCCGTCGCCTCCCAGCGCGATGACGGCCTCAGCTTCGTTAAGGTCTACAAAGGGAGATGTGGCGCGCAGCCTCCGCTCGGCCTCCTGGGCCGCCTCGGTCGGCGAGGCGAGCAAAGCAAGTTTCTCGTACATGCCGACCTCAGCCTCCAGTCATGCTCATATGGCGGCGAGTGGCGGGCGCGGCCCCGCGCGAGATATTGAAGTCGTGTGCGACCGGTTTGGTCGCGAGGGCGAGGTCCAGCAATTGATCTAAGCCCTCTGGCCCTCCCGCCCGGAAGGCCGCCTTTAGATCGATGTGATCCTCATGCCCCAAGCACATGTAAATGCGCCCCTGACAGGTCAGCCTCATGCGATTGCAGCCGGCGCAGAAATTCTGCGACAGCGGGGTGATGAGACCGAGCTTTGCCGTAAGCCCCGAAAGCCCGAAGTAGCGGGCAGGGCCGCCGGTGCGATAGTCGAGGGGAAGGAAGTCATATGCAGCTCGAACGGGCTCTAGAGCCTCGACGAGGGGGAGGTAGTGGTCGGTGCGTTCATCGGCCACTTCACCCAGCGGCATCGTCTCGATGAGCGTCAGATCGTATCCGCGCGCATCGCACCAGCGCAACATCCGCAGGATTTCGTCATCATTCACGCCCCGCAGGGCGACCATGTTGATCTTGACGGCGATCCCAGCCGCCCGCGCCGCGTCCAATCCATTGAGAACCCGCCCGATGTCGCCTCCGCGCGTGATGTGGGCGAAGCGATCCGCGTCGAGGCTGTCCAGGCTCACATTGATGCGGCGCACCCCGGCTGCGCTCAGCATGGCGGCGTGAGGAGCGAGCTGCGTGCCGTTGGTCGTCAGAGTCAGTTCGTCCAGCCCATGACCGATATGCGCACCCAGCATTTGCACGAGTTCGCCGAAATCCCTCCGGACGAGGGGTTCGCCGCCCGAGAGGCGAATACGCCGCACGCCGCGAGCGATGAACCGTCCCGCGATCGCGGCGATTTCCTCAAGCGTGAGAATGTCCCGCTTCGGCAGGAAAACCATTTTCTCCGCCATGCAGTAGCGGCAACGCAAATCGCAGCGATCCGTCACCGATATGCGCAGATAGTCGATCCGGCGGCCGAGACCGTCGTGCATGGCGCGGGGGGGCGCCGCTTCGCGCTCGATTGCCATCGACATGGGCTTTAGCTAGGCGATACAGGAAAGCGGCGCAACTGTGCCGACGTTCGCACTTGGAGGGACCGCATCGGGTGATCGACCCAGGACCTGTGGCGAAAGCCGAGTCGCTGGCTGATGCCACCGAGGGATCGCGACCGCTCTTCATCCTCTCGCCGCGAGAGCGCGATGCTCTCTTTGTTCTCGCCGCGCGCGTAGGCTGGAAGCCGACGGCAGCGCGGCAGGAGAGTGGCGCGGAAAGCCGCTTTCTGGGCAGCCTGGCGCGTGTCGCGCTCGTCGATTTGCGTGGGGCCGACCGCGCAGAAGCGGAACGGCTCGTTCTGGCGCTTTCCGGCGCTACGGAAGCCACGGGTGCCGCGCTTCTCATCCTCGTCGACCCCGGCCTTCAGGCGGCTGTGCCCGCTCTGATCGAGCTGGGGGCAACACATTTTCTCGATGGGGAGATCAGTGAAGCCCGCTTGTCTGCCGGACTAAGCATGGCGGCTATGCTGCCGGCACGCCTCACGGGCAATCTGGCAGCGGACAGAAGCCGCTACGCCATCCAGCGTGAGGACGCGTTGTTCTGGCGATGGAACGAGACGGAAAGAACGCTCACCATCAGCCCTGCGCTCGATCGGCTTCTCGGGCATGTTGCGCCGGGGGCCGACCATAGCCGATGGACTATCTCGGATTTCGTGCGTCGTCTGCCCCGCGCTGATCGGGCCGGGGCCGTAGCGGCGATCCGCCAGGCCGTCGACGAACTCATGCCGTCTGCCTTCGCGCATGACGTGCCGGGTGAGGTCAGTCGCCGCCTCGTGCAGCATGTCTATCCCGATTCTCGCGGATTTTCCGGCGAGGTCGAGGAACTGGTGGATGCGGGGCGGCACGATGTGCGGGATCGGGATTTCCTGACCGGTCTGGTCAATCGACAGGGCGCGGTGCGCTGGCTGGAAGCGGCACTGGCTCGCTCGGCATCCCCTGCAACGCTTCTGCTCAGTCTCGAAGGCTTTGAGCGGGTCAACAGCGCCTATGGCAGGATTGTAGGCGATGCGATGTTAAGCCGGGTCGCGACGCGCATGACGCGGCTGGTCCAGGCGGCCGGGTATCGCGACGCACTGGTTTCACGCCTCACCGGGGCGGAATTCATGGTCGGGTTTGTCAACCCTCGCGATAGGCCGGAATTCTCGGTCGAGCAGGCGGGCCTTCTGGCCCGCGCGCTGGTGGCGGAAATCTCTCGGCCGTTCAGCACGGGCGACCACATCATTCGCCTTTCCGGCCGGTGCGGCATCGCGATCGGCCAAGCGCAGGAGGATGCGGAGAGATTGCTTCGTCGGAGTGCCGCTGCGCTGGCGGAAGCCCGGCGGAGCCGCGCGTCTGGCAGCATCCGCGTGATGGTGTCGGATGGCGAGGGCCGGGCCATGGATGAAGATCGGCTGCAGGACGATTTGCGTCGCGCGCTGGACAATGGCGAGATACAGATTCTCTTTCAGCCGCAATACGCCATGGCCAATGACAGTCTGATCGGCGTGGAAGCCCTCGCCAGATGGAATCATCCGCAATATGGCGAGATAGGCGCGAGCGCCTTGTTCGGTCTTGCCGAGCGCAGCGACTTCCTTCTTCCGC
Organism: Sphingobium sp. CR28; assembly: GCF_052327305.1. Classification (GTDB taxonomy): domain Bacteria; phylum Pseudomonadota; class Alphaproteobacteria; order Sphingomonadales; family Sphingomonadaceae; genus Sphingobium. The sequence continues at coordinate 2,880,755 of NZ_CP182486.1, forward strand.
TGTCCGCCCATATCCATGCGCGCACGCTTGCCGAAGCGGCCGCCTGGCCCCAACCACTGCGTCAGCTGCGGCTTGCCCTCAACGTCACTGCCGCAGACATTGCCGAGCCGGGATTTGTGGCTAACTTTCTCGCCCTCATCGACCGGAGCGGCTTCGCGTGGAATCGTCTCACAGTGGAACTGACCGAAAGCGGACTGGTCGAGAGCCTCGACTCTGCGGCCGCGCTCCTGGAAAGTCTGCGGCAGGCAGGCCTCGCCGTCGCGATAGACGATTTCGGCACAGGTTATTCGAGCCTCGCCTACCTCAAGTCTCTTCCCCTCGATTATCTCAAGATTGACGCGATGCTTGCCCGGGACATCGTTGGCTCCCAGCGGGACCGGGTCGTCGTCCGCGCTATCATCGATATGGCCCGCTCGCTGGAACTTGGGGTGATCGCGGAAGGGGTGGAGACCGAGCAACAGCTTGCCTTGCTGGCGCGCGCCGGTGTCCATGTTTATCAGGGTTTCCTGCGTTCGCCCGCCATCACGAGCGACAGACTGGCGCAGCTCGTCTCAGAGAAATAGCGCGACGCGCGCGACCAGCGCGGGATCCGCTTGGTTGTCCAGAGCGCGGGCGATGTTCGTGTCCGTATAGCGTAATCCCGCAGACCAATTTTTGCCGACATAGTCGAGCCCGACTGACCAGTCGTGATAGCGGGCCTGTGGTCGCAACCGGAACCGGGCGAGGTCATCACCCTTGTCCGTACCGGTTGATCTGCCGACATGAGCCGAGAGGCTGAGCGGCGTGCCAGGAATGCCGGCTTGTACGCCTGTGCCAATGTAGAGAGTCTGCCCGCCGATGGCATCTTGCGCGGGGGCAAAGCGCGCGAACGCATCGACCATCGCCGGGCCGAGAGTGAACGCGGCGCTGCCACCAAATTCCAAGAATCCGGAATTGGGCACACCCGCGAAGCGATGCGTGACAACATCCGCCGAGAGCCGCCACGCCCCGACATTGCGCGCATATCCCGCGGAAAGGTCAATGACCGCGTCCGCTCCGCCATGTCTGTTGCTGCCGCCCAGAGATGCGACCGACGCACTGACGAAGGGGCCATCCCCAAGCGGCAGACGAAGCGCCGCCCGAGCCGAAGCGTGCTCGTCGCTCCAGCTAAGCCCGCGGCGACGCTCGTCTGTCGCGAGTTCGACCGTCAGGTCGGGGTCAAGCGTGGCCTGCGCTTTCGCCTGTGTTCCGGCAAGGCCGGCCATGACGATTGCCATGGCCGGAATGCAGAGTGGTTCAATTCGACGCAAGCTGACCCGCAGCGTTGATCTCAGCCATCAGCAGCTTGCTGTCCTTTTCGGCCACCGCGAGGAGATGGGAGCGCACCTGGCTCTCTTTCGCGGCAACTTCACGGTCTATTGCTTTACCCTTGCCCGCGCAGGCGCCCGGCAGGCTGCCACTCAACCGCTGGTCGCGAGAGACGACGCGGGTGAGATGGGGCATGTTTTGCGGCGTGCGCTCGATCACGACATCGGCGAGCCAGCGGCACCGTTGCGTATCGGTCTTAGTCGGCGAGGACGAACCGATGGTGCGCGTCTTCACCTCCGCCTGCGCCGAATAGCTCACCTGTGTGGCGCCGGCATGATGGTCGATACGAACATCATGCGCCGCCGCTATCGGTGTCCCGGCAGCGATAATGAGGAA